>JBEEGY010000201.1:0-4768 GCA_041167145.1 Verrucomicrobiota bacterium | reverse complement strand
TTCAGGCAGAAAATTTCCAACGCAACCTCGATTTGGTGAAACGCGTGGAGGAAATTGCGCACGAGAAGCGTTGCACGCCGGCGCAGCTTGCGCTCGCGTGGGTACTCGCGCAAGGAGAGAACATTGTTCCTATCCCGGGGACGAAACGCCGAAAATATCTGCAGGAGAACGTCGGTTCGCTCGATGTCGATCTTACGCGCGAAGATTTGCGGCGCATCGATGAAGTCGCGCCCAAGGATGCATTTGCCGGATCGCGTTATCCGGAAGCGATGATGAAGTTACTGAACAAGGGCTAATCGAAACATGAGACACGGAGTGACATTCCCATTCCTGCGGGGGCTCTGGTTTCTAAAACATTCGTACACTAAACGCGTCGCGGCACCATCGCGCTCGCAAACATGGTTTGCACGATTTCCCCGCGCTGGTTTGTGGTTGTGTTGCGAATGCGAATGATTCCGTGATTGAGTTTCGAGCGGGACTCGCGGAGATCGACAATCTCCACTTCGACACGCAACGCATCGCCCGGACGCACTGGAATCGGCCAGCGCAACTCATCGACGCCGAGACCGACCGCGCCCTCGGCGAAGTTCGTCGCTTGTACAAAAAGCCGCATGGTAATCGCCGCCGTATGCCACCCGCTCGCGGCCAAGCCCTTGAAAATGCTTTTGTCGGCTGCGCTTAGATCGACATGGAACGGCTGCGGATCGAATTCCCGAGCAAAGGAGACGATTCCTTCTGTCGTCACTTCGTACGGGCTCGAGGCAAAACGATCTCCGGCTTTGAGATCCTCGAAATATCGATCAGGCGGCAGCATCGCCTCTGAATTTGTCGGCCTTCTTCTGCGGCCAGGCAATCCACAATCTCCGAGTTACGGAAATGCTATCAAGTCAATAGGACCGGCGACTTTGGCGAAAACAACTCTCGGAACGCGTCTTACTTGAGAGGGCGTTGTTCTGCGAAAGGCCTTGCATTGTCGATGTCGATCTTGCGAGAGCGCTGCAAAAAAATCATTCGCACATTGGCAAAGATTCTTTCGGCAATTGTAATCGTAGCGCAATTTGGACTCACTCTGAGCCGCGTACTTTCAGGCGTGGCAACAAATGTTCCAGGATTGTCGCCACAGATTCATGGACGCTTTGGAGGTCTGTGTGCACGGCAATCTCGGGATCGTCCGGCGCTTCATAGGGCGCATCGATCCCGGTGAAATCCTTGATCTCACCGGCCCGCGCTTTCTTGTAGAGATGTTTCGGGTCACGCGCTTCACACACTTCCAGCGGCGCTTTCACAAACACTTCCACAAACTCAGCCTTGCCTTCGAGTGCGATCTCCCGTGCCCGGCTCCGATCCAGCTGATATGGCGAGATGAATGCGGTGATCACGACCACCCCCGAATCGGCCATCAACGTTGCCACTTCGCTCACGCGCCGAATATTCTCGACGCGATCTTCCGGAGAAAATCCGAGATTCGAATTCAAGCCGTGGCGGATATTGTCGCCATCGAGCACATACGTATGCATCGCTCGGTTGAAGAGTTCCCGTTCCAAGGCCTGGGCGATGGTCGATTTTCCTGCGCCCGATAAACCGGTCAGCCACACGACGGCGCCGCGATGCCCGGTCTGGGTGGAGCGTTCGCGTGAAGTGATCTTCCCGCCGGTCCAGAAAATGTTCTTGCTTTTGGCGATGGTGCGATCGGTATAAACGCCGCCGAAAATTGTGCCACCGGCGCAAATCTTTCCGTTATCCACGAGCACAAAGCGGCCGAGGTTCGGGACTCGATCGTGATTGTCGAGCACAAGCGGCGCGCGCGTTTGGATGGTGAGACGCCCGACTTCGTTTCGTTCCAACTGTTCGCTCTTGTCGATCTTGTATTCCAAAGTCGACGAATCCATGACTTGCTCGATCGATACGATTTGGCACTTCAGATCCTGGGTCGCGAGCCGGAGATCGTAGGGCAGACCAATTCGCAAAGGTTCGCGCGCGATCCAGAAAAGATCCGTGCGGAAACGGTTCGCCTCGATCGGCGTGTCTGTTTGATGCGACGCCACATAACCGCGCTCGACAAAAATTTGTTCGGACAATGTTATACCGATCGAATCTCCGGCGATGGCCGCGCTGTCAGACTCAGCATTTCCGCGCTCAATTGTTTGAACTTTCGAGGTTTTGTTCGCCGGCGAAAAAACCAGTTTGTCCCCCACCCTCATCGTTCCGGTCTCGATCCGGCCCGCGATGATGCGCCGATCATCGAATCGATAAATGTCCTGCACACAAAATCGCAACGGAAGATCGACAGGTGATGGGGTTGGTTCTGTTGCATCGAGAGCTTCTAAAACTGTCGGGCCCCGATGCCATTTCAGGTGCTTGCTCTTCTCCGCTACATTTTCGCCAGTCTTGGCCGAGGCGGGAATGAACTCACGCGCTTCCAAGCCAAGATCGACAAGAAATTTTCGATATTCTCGTTCAATTTCTTGAAATCGTTTTTCAGAGAAATCAACGAGATCCATTTTGTTTACGAGGACAATCACCTGCTTGATTCCGAGTAAGCTCAATAGATAGGCATGGCGCCGGCTTTGTTCGCGCACGCCCTCGCTTGCGGCGATGACCAGAACGGCGGCATCGGCATTCGACGCGCCCGTGATCATATTTTTCAAGAACTCCTGGTGACCAGGGGCATCGATAATCGCGTAAGGACGCTTCTTCGTCCGAAATGTGATCTGCGTCGTGTCGATGGTGACGTTTTGCTTTTGCTCTTCCAGCAACGCGTCGAGCAGGAATGCGAACTCGAATTCCATTCCTTCCGCGGCGCAGGCCGCTTTAATCATTTCGATCTTGCCTTCAGGCAATGACCCCGTGTCGTGCAGAATGCGGCCGATTAGCGTCGACTTTCCGTGATCGACGTGGCCGACAAACACAATCTTTACGCGCGCATCGTTGTGTTTCATAGAAAGCCTTTGGCCCGCAATTTCTGCATGGCATTCCGCTCGTGATGATCTTGTGCACGCCCCGCCCGTTCGCTCGTGTGCGTCTCCTCCAGTTCGGCAATGATCTTGTCGATGTCGTCCGCGTCGCTCGTAATCGGTTTTGTGATCGGACTGCAACCGAGGGATCGAAATCGTTTACCGTCTCGCGCGAAATACATTTGCGGAATCGGAATCTTTTCGCGTTGGATGTACCGCCAGATATCGACTTCGGTCCAATCGAGCAAGGGCTGGACCCGCACGTGTTCACCTTTTGTCGTCGTGGTGGCGAATTGTCCCCAGAATTCCGGCGGCTGATCTTTGTATTCCCATTCAAACTGCGCGTTGCGCGGCGAAAAATAGCGTTCCTTCGCGCGCGTCGGATCCTCATCGCGCCGGATGCCAGTAATCAACCCATCCCATTTGTAGCGGGCCAGCGCTTGTTGCAACGGAACTGTTTTCAGTTCGTGCGTGACCGTCACAGGATCGTGCGTCTCATAACCAACGCCGCGTGCCCGCGCCTCTTCGTTGATGATCACGATCAAATTCAGTTTGTAATGGGCGGTTGCCCAAGCGCGAAACTCCAGCATTTCCGGAAACTCGTAGGTCGTGTCGATGTGGACGACGGGAAATGGCACCTTCCCGAAGAACGCCTTCCGCGTCAGCCAGATGAGGACGTTGGAATCTTTCCCCATCGACCACGGCATCGCAATATTTTTGAAGGCGTGATAAGCCTCGCGAAAGATGAAGATGCTTTGGTTCTCGAGATAATCGAGATGCGTGCGCTGGATCTGGTTCATTGTTTTAGGTAAGACCGCTTCACCGACGTCGCTTCAGGATGACGATTGATCAGAGAGCGACAGTTGGCGGCTCAGGACTTAACTCCAACCCTTGCCGGCGGATTTCGCAGCGAGTTTCGTTTAACCCACAATTTGGTCATCATGACTTATTCTCCCAACATTTGAAAGAACGTAATTCAGTACTGCGGTCAAAAACGAACGAACAAGTTACAAAAATGATAGACCTGCTGAATGTAAATCACTAGATCGATGTCAGTAGAAAGACATAATGAACTTAGCTTTTGATTCTCGGCCGAGAGTCTGTCGGCTTTTTCTGTGCTTTTGCATTAAGCGATATCCTTACGAGCTGATTCAAACAATCTGCACCCCGATTAAGTAAGGGATAAACATTTTCAATACCATCGGGCTTTCGCCTTGAATCGGGTGCTGTTCTCAATTGGATGGCGCGTCCGCCCTTTGATTGCGGATCTGGATATGGCTTATAGCCTCGTTCCTTTCGCTACGAAGAATCGACGGAGGAGCAAATCGGGACAAAATGGCTCCCAAATCAGTGTCATTGTTTTTTACATTTTGTCTCAAAATTAGGCACCTTTGAGCCTTGAGCTCTGGCTCGATGCGTCACAGGGTACGGGTGGGGCAATTTTCAGACGCTCAGGTAAACGGGGCCATATTCCCTGGCGGGCTTGGTTCCGCTCTCTTTAGGGGTATACATCCTGCTGTTATTTGGATCTATGATGTTTAGCGTGACTCTTTTCCTGTTGGTGATTGCTTCCGTCGGGATGCTTTACAGCCTGCGGAGGGCTCCCGAGGGCTACGAGGATGACCAGGGATTTCATATTGTTGCACGGTCCCGGGGAGTGCGCGGTTCCCGCACCACCAAGACTCGCTCTTTGCCGTCTCCGGCTGGTAGACATCAACACGCGTCTGTAGGCTAGCGTGGCAGCCGTTTCCTGGATCGACCGGATTTCGCCGACGATCCGCCGATACTAAGCGCTCGTTGGAGCCCACACACAA
>JBEEGY010000200.1:0-4805 GCA_041167145.1 Verrucomicrobiota bacterium | reverse complement strand
GAAAATGCTTTCGCGTCCTCATCGTCCAGCATAGCCGATGTTTGTTTCTCGTCCCATTTGTGCTCGGCTGCGAGAACGGCCGCACCAAGCACGTTGAGAAAACCGTGCATCTTCGTTTGCACTTCCTCCCGGTACTGCCGGATCGGGTGGTGCAGACCGGCTGTGAACTTGATCGGGACTTGATGTGTAGCCGGCGCGACCAGTGCCTTGGAAATTTGCGCTGATGTTGGAAACGCATCCGCCGTAACCCCACCGGTGCGCAATTTGTAACCGAATGTTGGCGTGTCGATATCTGAATTGTGCTCGGCGAGCACTGCAATGGTCTGTTCCGCTGTGTCGGCCGGTGCTTCCCAAAACGTTGGTAAGTTCCCGATGATCGATCGCGCCTCTTTCAGCAGCGCAAGATCGACATCTAACGCCAGTCCGGCTCGGACCGGCAAAAACATTTCGAGTTGGTCGACCGAGATAAGATCGACGTTGTACGCAGAGAACGAACGGATCGCCGCCGTGGTTTTTGCGAGCGCTTCACGAAAAGCAGCAGCATTGTCAATCTTTGGCCCAAGCGCGGAAACTCGCAGTGGATGTTGAGGATCGTAGTCCGAAAGAATTTTTCTGGCCGCATCAAATTGCCCGACCGGGAGCACAAATGCGTTTAGCATCCACGCGTCGTCCGAACGAACATATTGCGCTTGATTGCTTAGCGACGGTTCAAGCTCAAGACTGCACGGTGGAAACATTCCGGCGTAATCGATTGAGTGCTCAAGCAAGGCGCGGAGCGAAGCGGCGGGCATGACTTGAACTGAACGGTGTAATCGGGTCCGTCGTCAACCGCGGTTTGCGGTTAAATCGACATCCATTGGAATAACCTAACGCGACTCTCCGTCTCCATTGCGCTTCCATTAGCTGTCATTCCGATCCCGCCGTGGCGGGAGAGGAACCTCACAATCGGAGCTTTGAATACGTGAATTCGGAGGAATAGGTCTTCACCCTCTGCGAGGTCCTTCGCTTCGCTCAGGATGACACGCACCTATCGTGGCTCATGCGCTCGACCGCGCAACAACCCGGCTTCGCAGCACGCCCAATCGCTCGATTTCGAGCTCGACAACGTCGCCGGCTTTGAGCCAGCCGCCGGTGTTTTCGGCACCCAACTCCAGAATGCACCCAAAGCCGACCGTGCCACTGCCAATAACGTCGCCCGGGAAAAGATCGGCGTCGCGCGAGGCCTGCGCGATCATTTTCGGAAATGTGTGATACAAGAACGAGCTGTTGCCGCGCGATAACTCCCGGCCATTAACACGCGCGGACATTCCCAGCGAAAGCGTTTCGTTGTTGATCTTGTCCCCGAATTCGTCGCGCGTAACCAGCATCGGGCCGAGCGCCGTGGCGAAATCTTTTCCTTTGGCCGGTCCAAGGCCAACCGGCATTTCAGCCCGTTGCAGATCCCGTGCGGTCAAATCGTTGATGATGGTAAACCCAGCTACATAGTTCCAGGCCTGCGCCGACGTAACATTCCGGCAGCGCTTTCCAATCACGACGCCCAGCTCGAGTTCGTAATCAAGCTCCGTGCTGCCGGCAGGCGCACAAACGGTGTCGTTATCGCCGACGAGCGAATTCGGATTCGAGAAATAGAAAACAGGTATTTCGTACCAGGCCGGATTCATACCCTCGCCATGCTTGGCCCGTGCGGTTCGCACGTGCTGTTCGAAGGCGTAGAAATCGCGAAAAGTTGATGGTCGAAGGATCGGCGGAAAGAATCGGCGGGCGCGCAACGTTTTGCCGCCGTCTTTTTGGAAGACGCGGCCGTGCTCCGGCCAATCGCTGATTTTTCGAGTCAGTTCGGAGAACCGGGGCATGAGAATCGGAAGGAATTGTTCGAGTGGTGCGTGCGTGTCTGACGGAAGATCGTGCGCACCAAAGAACTTCAGAAATGGATGAAGCGCGACCCAGCTTTGCGCGTCGACCGATACCGCCGCGATCGGTTTGTTTCCGCTCTCGGGAAAGATGGTGGCCAGCCGCATCGCCCGATTCTAGATGAATTGCGGCGACATTGTAAACGAGGCGCGCAGCTCGCCGCCAGGCGGGATTTGCTGGATGCCTTCCTTGTCTTCGAAAGCGCGTTGCTCCTGATGATCGGTCAAGCCCCAGCAAGGCTCGACGCAGAAAAACGCTCCGCCGTCCGACCACAAGGTGAAGTACGGAACGCCGGCAAGATCGACAATCACCTTTCGGCCGCTTGTGGGATCGACATAAATGAATTTGCGGTCCGGCACGTCGATGAATTCAAGAATGTATGAACCGGGAAGTTTCTCTCTTGCAAAAGGCATTTCGCCTCCGGCGAAATCGATCTCTACGGTTTCACCAGAAAGATAGTTTTGGGGCGAAAAATGCCGGCGATATTTTCCCGGCGGCATTTCGAAGCGGAAAGATTCGAACGAAGTAGCGGCGAAACCCGGGTGCAATCCGAAACCGACGTGCGCGATCAACTTCGCCTCATCGTTCTTGAAGCGGAAGACAACGTGCACGGTATCGTGGTCGATCTTGTAGGTAAGATCGAGACCGACATTGAGCGGGTATTCCAACTTCGAGAAATCCGCCGGCGTAATTCGATAGGTTAACGAGGAGTTATCAATCTTATCTTCAACAAGGTGCCACTTTTTCGTTCGCAGAAAGCTGTGTGTGCCGCCTTCGATCGGCTGGCCGCGATATAAACTGTGTCCATCTTTGAGCCGATGGAGAAAGTAGCCCATGACGGTGGCGTGATTGGCCCAGCCTGGCACAGGCTTCGTTACGTCGTTGTCGCGGAAGAGAAACCCCATCCATTCGCCCGCCTTGTTGCGCCTGGCCAGGCTGATTAACTCCGCGCCGAGTCGCGAGACGATCAGACGCACACCATTCTCTTCGTCAGTCAGAACATCGAACAGCCCATCGCCCCGTTTCTCCGCGCGACGAGAGACCTTCATCGCGCCTCATGGGAACAGGCCGCGGACTTTTTTCGCCTTCATCACCCGTTCCACGCCGATGGACATCGCGGAGGTGCGATGTGAAATCTTGTCGTTCTTGGCGCGGCGAATCACTTGCGTAAACGAATGCTCGAGGATGCGGAAAAGTTTGTCGGTCACCTCCATCTCGCTCCAAAGAAAGGATTGCAGACCTTGCACCCACTCAAAATAGGAAACGATTACGCCGCCGGCGTTGCAAAGAATGTCGGGAATCACAAAAACTTCATCCCAGCGTTTTTCCAGGATGAGGTCCGCCTCCGGCGTAGTCGGGCCATTGGCGCCTTCGGCCAGAATCCGGCACTTCAACTGTGCGGCATTTTTTTCGTTGATGACGCGATCGACCGCCGCGGGGACGAGCACGTCACACGGCATAACGAGCATCTCGTTCGGATCGACCCGGTCACCCTGATCAAAAGCTTTGAGCGATCCTTTTTTCAAAACGTGTTGCTCGGCCGCTTTCACATCGATTCCGTTTGGATTGTAAAGGGCGACATACGCGTCGCTAATGCCGACAACTTTGACGCCGGTCTTCAGCGCGAGTGAAAGTGCCGCGACCGAGCCGACATTTCCGAATCCCTGCACGATGGCGGTGCATTTCGACGGATCAAGTTTGAGCATATCCATGGCACGCTCGATGAGATAAACAACACCTCGCCCAGTCGCTTCGCGCCGGCCTTCCGTGCCGCCGATGGAAACGGGTTTGCCGGTCACGATTTCGGCGACCGAGTAACCTTGATAAACCGAATACGTATCCATGAACCAGGCCATCACCTGCTCGTTCGTCCCCATATCCGGGCCCATGATATCGGTGTGCGGACCAACGAAGGGAATCATCTCCTGCATGTAACGCCGCGAAACCGCCTCGAGTTCTTTGATGGAAAGTTTTGTCGGATTGCACGCCACACCGCCTTTGGCGCCTCCGTAAGGCAAATTTGCGAGCGCGCATTTCCAGCTCATCCACATGGCAAGCGCGGCGGTCTCGCCCATTGACAAGGAGGGCGCGAACCGCGTGCCGCCCTTGGTCGGGCCCAGCGTAAGGTGATGTTGCACGCGGTAACCCTGGAAAGTCTGGGTCGTGCCGTCATCCATGTGCACAGGCAGCGTCACCGCCACGGCCCGCTTCGGATACATGAGCCGGTCGCGCTCGTTCTTGTCGATGTTCAGGTAATCGGCGATGACCTGGAACTGCGTGCAGGCCATCCGAAAAACATCATCATCGTAAATCATAGCAGGCGCCGGGAAACGGTTCCCGGAAAGAGAAGGCTATTTCCGCTTATTGAATCCGCCCGTCAAATGCAATTCGCGGCGATCTTGTCATTCCGAGCGGAGTCGAGGAATCTCTCACTATAATAAGAGATGTCTCGACTCCGCTCGACATGACAAATCGGGCGGCCCTGTTCCATTACAAATCAAGAAAACCATCGACATGAAAATTGAAACTCTCGCGGTCCACGCGGGCCACACGATCGATCCGGCCACGGGTGCGGTCTCGGCGCCAATCCATCTCTCCACCACGTTCGAGCGCGACGTTGAAGGGAGTTATTCGCGCGGGTTCATGTACACGCGCAACAACAACCCGAATCGCGAAGCGCTCGAGCGCGGCGTGAGTGCGATCGAAGGCGGCGATGCGGCCGCCGCGTTTGGCAGCGGAACGGCGGCCGCCATGGCTCTTTTCCAGGCGTTGTCCCCCGGCGATCATGTCCTGGCGCACGTCGACGCCTATTACGGCACTTCCCGATTGCTGCGCGATCTTTTCCTGCGCTGGGGTTTGGAAGCCGACTTCGTCGACATGAGCAATCTCGATGA
>JBEEGY010000199.1:0-3534 GCA_041167145.1 Verrucomicrobiota bacterium | reverse complement strand
GGAACATAGACCTGCGGTCTGTGCGCCCAGCGGATATGTTGTCCGCTGTTTCCTCGAATTCAACGAAGTGCAACTCCGTTGGGCGCACAGGCCAAAGGCCCATGTTCCGTTGCCTCAACGGGAGGCCCGTTTATTTTGCGCGATGCCCGAGCTGGCGGAGGTCGAATGGTATCGCAAACAATGGGACGCCGGTCTCGGCAAAGTGATTGTCGATCTTGCCCTGCATGCGCGGAAGCGAATCTTCCGCGGAACCGACACGCGCGCGCTGCGCCAACATCTCATCGGCCAGAAGCTGCTAAGATCGACAACGCGCGGGAAACGCATGCTCTTCGAATTTTCCGGCGACAACCCCGAAACAATCGGGGCCCGCGAAAATATTCGGAGCTGGCTCGGCATTCATCTGGGAATGACCGGCACCTTGCGCGTCGAACCGCCCGATTTCCGCGTTGAAAAGCACGATCATCTTGTGCTCTTCCAGAAGGACCGCGCGCTCGTCTTCCGTGACAGCCGGCAATTCGGTCGCGTCCGCTTTCATCAGGGCTGCGGCGAACCGGATTGGTGGAAGAGCGATGTTCCCGAGATCATTTCACCTCGATTCGATCGAACATTTGTCGATCAATTCCTGGATCGACATCGTAAAGCACCGATTAAAGCGGTGTTGCTTTTGCAAAATGGTTTTCCCGGAATCGGCAATTGGATGGCCGACGAAATTCTATGGCGTGCCAAGATCCTGCCGTCGCGCCCGGCCGGAAAACTCAGCGCCCAGAAACGTGTTGCGCTTTTACGCGACACCAGATTCATCGCGAAGAAATCGCTCGAAACGCTTGGCCGCGATTATTCAAATCCACCGCGAACCTGGCTCATCCATCAGCGCTGGAAATCGAAAGGCGTCTGTCCGATCCATCGCACGCCATTGCGCCGTGCCACCATCGGCGGACGCACCACCGCGTGGTGTCCGCGGTGTCAGCGGTAGGCAATCGCACTGGGAGCCTCACCTATCAGACGGCTCAACGGGAAAGTAGGGTGGCGCGGTATTCCGAACTTGTTCGTCGAACCACGAAACAAAGGACGCTGCGACGCGGCGCAAGGACTGCACGGAACATGCAGCGAAGTCCATAATACCGTCTGGAAGTTGGTAGAGCACGTGGACGGAGCCGCTTGGCCGACAAATGATGAAAGTCTTAAAGTTATCGAACGGCTCTCCCGCGTTCGTAAGAAAGTCGAAGCGCCCGTAACGGTTCCAATCCGGTCGATCACCGGCGTAGAGAGCGCGATCAAGAACGGTGAAAATCTCCGCGTCAGACATGGCTCCGAAGGATTGGTCCCACAACGCCTCGATCGAAGTTTGTAATTCTCGAAGACGGTCTACGGCCTGGAATAGTGAAGAGTGATTCTCGCGGACGTTGCCGAGCTGTTTGCCTTGAATGTAAATGCAGATCCGTCCAAAGCCGCGCCACTCGGGGCCGGATGGTTCGTGATAAGCTTCAATTGCGAAGTCTGTTGGCTCACCAAAGTTCATGCCAGCTAGAATACTTGACGCGAATTAGGCGGTTACGTGAACGAGGATTTTGTGGAATCCGGTCACGCCTGACTTGAACGGCCGATCTTCGTCAAACTCCTGGAGGTCGCCTTCGCCGTCGGTGGCGCGCACGACAAGCGTGTAATCGGCGGCGTCCGTTGGACGCCAATCGAAGCTCCAGAGCGCCCAGGTCAACTTAGTTCCGGGGTAATCGATTTTCGCTTCAGCCCAATTTCCGCCGTCGTCGAAGCTCACTTCCACTTTCGAAATCCCACGGTCGCCGCCGAAAGCAACGCCGCGGACCTTGGTTCCACTTTGCGCGTCCCGCGCGGCGATTCGTTCGTCGTGAGACGGGACATCGATGCGCGACCGTGTCGGCACCATGAAATCGGGCCCCCAACCCTGTGTTTCATAAAATCCCTTTGCTTCCGCCGTCGTGACTTCGATCCGCGTGAGCCATTTCACATGTTTCTCGCCGAAATATCCCGGGACAATCACGCGCGCGGGATATCCGTGACGATGCGGAAGCGTTACGCCATTCATCTCGTAAGCAATGATCGTGGCCGGATCCATCGCCTTCTCGAGCGAAATGGTGTCGGTGTAATTATCGACACCGTGTAAACGTACCTTGGTCGCATTGGCGAGCGGCGCCGCCATGTCGAGCAGATCGTGCATGGCCACGCCCTTCCAAACCGCGTTGCTCATCAGGCCTGCATCCAATCCGTTGCTGATGCACATCAGTGTTGTCTCCTGTTCGACCGGATTGATCGACTTAAAATCTTGGAATCGATATGTCGCGCGATTTTCGACCAATCCGCTCACTTCCAAGTGCCAAAGATCGACATCGATTCGTGGATCGACCACGTTCTTGGTCACGCAATAAAACAAGTCGTTTGGCGTGATCGGCTGAACGATGCGGCCCTTGTATTGCGTGCCGTCGTAACTAAACGTGGCGACCCGATAAAGTTTGCGCGCCAGCGCGACACCGCTTCCGGCAACGATCAGGCCCACTCCGCCTAGAATAAACGCGCGCCGGCCAATAGCCGGACTGAATTCGGCACTTTCGCCCGCGCCTCTCGGGCCAGTAAGGAATTGGAAGCCGAGGACAAGTGTTCGCTCGAAGATAATGACGCAGAGCCCAAATCCGACCAACGTCACGAGTCGCGCCGCTTCAATCGGTAATCCGCGATAACTGGTCCCAAGTACCGGCCAGAGCGCGAGCGCGACCGCGACGATCGGTAACAACACAAAGATCGACATCGTAATGAGCGTAATACGGCGAGCCGGATTACGTCGCATGGCCAAACCGAAAGCGGCTCCGGCGATCGCGCCTACGAAAAGCTGACCGGCGATTGTCGATCCTACGCCGAGTTGCTTGAGATGATTGTAGCCACCGACGCGACCCATCAACGCCAGAAACGGTTCGGGCTTAAAGAAAACCGAAATCCGATCGCCGATGATGGTGAGCGGCGTGGCGATTCCAAACTGGGCCAGGACAAGCATCGCCACTGTCATGGCGATGCCGGCGACCAATCCGGCGAGAAGACCGCCACCGATCGCTTTCCTGGCAGAGAGTTGAGAACTCATTTTCGCCACAGATTAACACGGATGAAACACGGATCGGAAGAACTCTCCTCTGTTTATCTTGATTCGGAACATCTGTGTCGATCTGTGGCATCTTCCCCGGCGCGCTGGAACATAGACTTGCAGTCTGTGCGCCCAGCGGAGTTCTACTCCGCTGAAATCGAAACAGCGGACAACATGTCCGCGGGCACACAGGCCAAAGGCCTATGTTCCGCCCCTCGCGATGCGCACAAGCGTTGTAATGATGCGCGCGCCCGCCACGAATGTGCCGCGCAACGTTCCCGAAACTTTCGAGACGCCGCCGGTGCGACAACGATGATTAACCGGCACCTCGAGGATACGCAGCCCGGCCCGCGCCGCTTTCATCTGCATTTCCAAATTCCAGCCATACGTTTCCTCGTGCATCGACAACTGCTTGAGCGCATCGCGCC
>JBEEGY010000198.1:0-6942 GCA_041167145.1 Verrucomicrobiota bacterium | reverse complement strand
CAGGCGACAACAGGTTCGGTTGTGCAAGCTTTGCTCGCCATGCTCGTCATGAACGCAGTGTTAACGGGAATTTTCTTCTTCGCGACATGAACACTGAGACCGAGCCGGTAATTGAAGTTGTCGATCTTGTCCGAAAGTTCGGCGATCGCACTGTGATCAACGACATCTCGTTAAATATCCACCGCGGCGAAACCCTGGTCATTATGGGGGGAAGCGGCTGCGGCAAGAGCACCTTGCTGCGGCACATCATTGGTTCGATGAAACCGACCTCCGGCTCAGTAAAGATTTTCGGCGAAGAAATTACCTCGATGAACGAGCGAGAGATCACCAGTGTTCGGCAACGCTTCGGGATGTTATTTCAATCCGGCGCATTGCTCGCCTCGCTCACCGTCGGCGAAAACGTCGCTCTGCCTCTGGTGCAACACACAAAAATGCCGGAGGAAGAAATCGAACAGATCGTGCAAGACAAACTTCAGATGGTGGGCCTGACCGGCTTCGAGAACCTCAAGCCGGCGGAGATCAGCGGTGGCATGAAAAAGCGCGTTGGCCTGGCGCGCGCGCTTGCGCTCGATCCCGAATTGCTTTTCAGCGACGAGCCAACTTCCGGACTCGATCCCATCATGACCGCCGTGGTAGATCAACTGACGTTGAAACTCACACGCGATGCCGGCATGACCGCGGTTGTGGTAACACACGACATGACGAGCGCGTTTCGCATCGCCACACGGATGATTATGCTCGGCCACGGCGACATTATCGCTCAAGGTACGCCCGAGGAAATTCGCACCAGCCCCAATCCCGAAGTGCAACAGTTCATTAACGGCGAACCGGACGGTCCCATCCCGTTGAACCTCTCGCAAGGTGAGCATGAACATCACCAGCACGTCAAACCGCGTCCCTTCATCCACGCGCGTGGAAGATTTCACCACAAAACTCCATGAAAAAGAACCTCTCCGATTACCTCGTGGCCCTCTCCGTTATTGCGTGCAGCATTGTCCTGCTCGCCGCGCTGACCATCGCCCTGTCGGGTTATCGATTGAAGAAACCCTCACACACCTTGCAGATCGACTACGAGGATGTAACAGGCATCAAGCTGCATTCCGAAGTCCGTTACGCCGGCGCACCGGCCGGCCGTGTCATTGCCATGCGGCATCTGAGCGCGACCGAGCGCAATGCTTCCACGAACAAAAGGGACGCTGTCCGCGTAACCGTCAGCCTCGAGCAAAACATTCCTGCTCTTCCCGGCGACGTGGTCGCGACGCTTAGCTCGGACACGTTGCTCTCTCCGATATTTGTCGCGCTTTCCGCCGGCACACCGGGCTCGAAAACTCTTGCCAATAACGCCATCATTGAAGGCCACCCTGCCTATGGCATTCAACAAATCACGGCGGCAGCCGGCCCGCTTTTCGACAACGCGAACAAGTTGATCGACAACCTCAATGGCACGGTCACGGATTTGAAAGGCGATCTCGGCGATTTGATGCCGAAATTTTCATCGCTGGCCGATTCGCTCAAGGTCGACATCGAGAATTTGCAGAACGTCATCACCAACCTGGACAGCGCCGCAAAGAATGCGGATTCCGTTCTTGGGTCCGCTGGGAAGTTCGTTACCACGACCGACACGAATCTCCAGAATTTGATGAAGGAACTGCACGTGGTTGTGCTGAACCTGAAAGTAATCAGCACGCACGCCAAAGCCATTACGGAAACTCTGGGCGAGAAACCGGGCCGTTTGATCTTCAGCGGCAAGGCAAACAAGCTCACTCCCGAAGCGGAGATAATGAAGAGTCGTGAACCGTTGCCGGCGAAAAAACCGTAAGGCGAGAGCATAGCCCGGTGTTTTAACGCTGGGATTAGAAGCTCAATTGAGCAAGTCCCGTCAGGGACGAAAGGAATTTTCTGCCGTCCCAGGCGGGACTGACAACATTGTACGTTTTAATCTCCAGCGTTAAAACGCTGGGCTATTTTGCGCCACAATTTCCTAGCACCGCACCTCTTGCTTGGGGAGCACACGCGGCTCGCGTGTGGGCGCTGGCGGCTCGCCAGCGCGGATCTTTTTCCCCACGGCCTTCGTTGAAAATCAAGCGTTGGCGGTCGAGGAAGCATCGAGTCTCAAAGTTCGTTGTCGCGAGCCGCGACAACCAGCACGCGAGCCGCGTGCGCTCCCCAATCCGATAATCAGAGTTTCCGATAACGCTGCATAAGGGTGAAGAAGCGGAGCGTGTCGCGCACGGGATGGATGCTGCTGACTTCGTCGGAGTAAACCGTGCTGATTGGCACCGATTCGATGCGAAAACCTTTGCGGCTGGCGATGATGAGCATTTCGGTTTCGTAATCGAAACGATCGCTGCCGCCGAGCAGCTCGGGAATGAGATGTCGATGCAACATGCGAAAGCCGCATTGCGTGTCGGGAATGGTCTGGCCGCAAAGGCGACTGATCGTGTCGCTCATGTAACGATTGACCATGCGGCGCACGAGCGGCATCGACTTGACGTTCTTCATCCGATTACCGAGCAGGAGCGACGCGCCGTCGGAGGTGGCCGCGGCAATGAAGCGCACTATCTCTTCGGGACGATGCTGGCCGTCCGCATCGAGAATGAAAACCCAGTTGAAATCTTTCTCCAGCCAGTGGCGCAATCCGGTCTTGATTGCTTCGCCTTTCCCGCGGTTTTTGGGGTGAACAATCACTTCTCCGCCAGCTTCGCGCGCGCGCCCCGCGGTTTTGTCGGACGATCCGTCATCCACCACCAGAACATGCTCGAGCAATTGCCGTGTTCGCCGCACGACGTCGCCGATATGTTTTTCCTCGTGGTAGGCCGGAATGACCGCGGCCATGGTCGATCTCGTCGATGATTTATCCGCTGGGTTCTCCATCGTCAGCGGACAACTGGATGGAAGTCGGCCGCGTGATACGAACTGCGCACCAGCGGACCGGATGCGACATGCGCGAACCCTTTCTTGCGCGCAATCTCCCCGTAAAGATCAAATTGCTCCGGCGTGATGTATTCGACCACCGGCAGATGTTTCGGCGTCGGACGCAAATACTGTCCCATCGTCAAGACCTGAACGCCGGCTTCGCGCAAATCGTCCATGGTTTGAAATAGTTCCTGCTCGGTTTCGCCAAGGCCGAGCATGACCCCACTTTTCGTTACGATCCCGCCACGGCGGGACGACAATTCCCTGGCGCGCCGCAAGACTTGCAGCGACATCCGATATTTCGCGCGCGAGCGCACCACCGGTGTCAATCGTTCCACCGTTTCCATGTTGTGATTGTAGATCTCGGGCGCAGCGTCGAGCACGATCTGAATGCACCAATCCTGCGCGTGAAAATCCGGAACGAGCACTTCAATCACAATCGACGGGTCCATTTCGCGAATTGCCTTGATGACACGCGCGAAATGATTGGCGCCGCCGTCCGCTAAATCGTCACGCGCGACGGCGGTGATGACGACATGTTTCAATTTCATTCGTCGCACTGCCTCCGCCACCCGCTCTGGTTCGTCCGCTTCGAGCGCGAAAGGTTTCGCGGTAGTCACCGCGCAAAACCCACACGCGCGCGTACAACGATCGCCCGCGATCATCATGGTAGCCGTGCCCTGGCTCCAGCATTCCCAGCGGTTCGGGCATTGCGCGCTCTCGCAGACGGTGTGCAATCGCAAATCGGAAATCAGCGCCTTGGTGGAAAAGAAAACCGGATTCGACGGCAACCGCACCTTGATCCAGGGCGGCTTGTTTGGCTGGTGCAACGCCGGATCGATTTTCGCGCAGGACATTTGACGGAAATTAGTCAGCGGGGATGCGAAAAGCAACAATCTGTCATCCCGAACGGAGTGAGGGACCTCACACATGCTGATGAATCACGCCAAGGGCCCTAGTGAACGCCGTGAGCCTGTGTGAGGTCCCTCGTCGTCTGCGCGACTCGGGATGACACACGAATTACAATTTGGTTCGTCCCGAAAGCGCGGCCGAGAGCGTAAGCTCATCCGCCGATTCCAATCCCCCACCCGCTGGAATGCCGCGCGCGATACGCGTGAGCGTGAGCGGTTTGTTTTTCAAAAGATCGACAAGGTAATTTGTGGTCGCCTCGCCTTCCACGTCGGTGGCCAGCGCGAAAATGATTTCAGAAAGGGGTTCTTTCTCCACCCGCTCGAGCAATTCCTTAATCCGCAAATCTTCCGGGCCAACATGATCGAGGGGCGAAATCCGTCCGCCCAGAGAATGATAGCGTCCGCGAAATGCGCTTGTTTTCTCTAATGGCAATATGTCGGTCGGTTGCTCCACTACGCATAAAAGGTCTGTGGCGCGCGAAGTGTCCGCGCAAATGTCGCAAATTTTGTCGGTTGTAAAATATCCGCACAACTCGCACGCGTGAATGGCTTCGCGCGTCGCGGTGATGGCGCGGGCGATCTGTTGAGGCTGGTCGTGGCGCGCCTGCACCATCCAAAGCGCGATGCGTTCGGCGGAGCGCGGACCGACCCCGGGCATTTGGCGCAGTTGCGCGATCAAATCCCGCAGCGCGGATGGATATTCCGTCTTTCTCAAAGCGCCGTTATTTGGTCTCCGGCGCTTCGGTCAATTGCAAAGCCAGCACTTCGAGGCGGCGCAAATACAATTGCAGCGGCGCATCCTCTTCCTCGGTGTCGGGCCCGCGCGCCTTTTGAAATTCCGAATACGCTTCCGCCCAGCGTTTTTCACGATAGAGCACAACGCCGTTCCAGAACGAGTCGCGG
Source organism: Verrucomicrobiota bacterium (assembly GCA_041167145.1). GTDB lineage: Bacteria > Verrucomicrobiota > Verrucomicrobiia > Chthoniobacterales > UBA10450 > Palsa-1382. Next base: position 2,212 of record JBEEGY010000198.1, on the reverse strand, counting down.
CGCGCAATGCCCTCCGGTTTTGCTTCCGTCGCCAAACAGAGCGGCTCAAAAATTTCGTGGCGCTCCTGCGAATTGACCCCACTGAGGAAATCAATCGGTCGCGCCACCACATGTTTGCTGGCCAGCTCGAACGTGCGTGGCCCGATCAAAATACGCGAACCGTAAAAGCGATTAGCCACACAAAAACGCCGCGCCAGTTCCACCGGCTCGCCCATAGTCAAAAGTCCGGGCCGCTCTCCCTCGTTGAGCGGCGCCGCGATCATCGTCCCGGAGCTAACGCCCACGTGCACGTCGCACTTGGCCGGGGTTTCGCCGTTGTTCACCAATTGAAAATCACGAAAGGCCTCAACCAACCCAAGAGTCATGCGCGCCGCCTTGTCCGCATGATCAGGCTGGCCATCGGGAAATCCGAACAGTGCGACCACCCCTTCACCATCGGCGGCCTGAATGTATGCACCCGCTTCGAGGAGATGATTGGACGCGCGTTGAATGAACGCTTCGGTCGTTTGCGCGAAAACCGCAGGATCATTGTCTTCGGCCAGCTCATATTTGTTTGCGATGTCGCAAACAACCACCGTGGCCTCGAAAGTGCGCGCTCCCGCATCGAAAGGAACTTCGCCGGCCACGACGCGTTGAACTTGTTTCTTTGACAAACGATCGGCCAGGAGCGTTCGCGCGACTCGAGAACGGCTGTGGCGATAAATGGAAAAGAAGCGTTCGGTTACAACAAAGGAAACAACCAACGCGAATATCGACGGCAAGGGTTGAAAAAACACGTGATAAAGCGAGCAAACCCAGGCAAAGCCAGCCAGCTCGATGACCAGAGCGAGAACGAGCCAGCCTAGTCGCCCGCGCCGTGATGTTGTCAGCGTCATCCAGGCGGCGCCTACCGCCAATATCGACATCAACGCATATTGCCATGTCGCGCCCAGCGACCGGTTGATCGTGCTGTGGCGCGCAATGATCTCACGCACGGGAATTTCGATGCGCGCCAGGACCTCGGTGATTTGCAGCGCCGCGATCGCTCCCGCCACGAGAATGCCGATAATAAGCGCAGTTAAGTACGGGCGTTTCACGGATCAGGTTTTGGGGGAAGCGGGATAATAAGATTGGACCACCAGTTCGCTCAAATATTTGTCCGGCGCCTCTATGGTGGCTGAGGTCAAAGTAAATGTTTTCTGTCCCGTATTCTTTTGGATGAGGCTCAGCCCAAACTGATAATCTTTGAACAGATGCGCGCAAAGTTCGAGCATGCTCATGCGTTCGGCGTGAGCGCGCTCGGTCAACCGTTGCAAAGCGCTTTCATCAAAAACAATCTCCAGCCCATGCTGGCGCTTGAACCTGTCGGCAAACTGCAACGCATTTGCTTTGAGCGCTTCGCCTTCGTGCTTCTCGCCTTCCGCCATCAATCGATCAAGCACCCGTTTCGGTTCGCGCACGAGCTCGGCCGTCACGCGCAACTGACTTAGGCCGGATCCAGCCAGATAATATTTGTAGTCGCGGAACAATTTCTCCCAAACTGTAAGCAAACCACGCGCCCCGGTCTTTTCTTTGGCCGCCGCTTCCGCCATCGGCCGCAGCGCTTCGTCGTCAAAACTGATCTCGATCCCGTAGGCGCGAAAGGCCCGCTCATATTGCCGGAGCAGGCTGCCCTCCGAAAATTTCATAATCTTGAAAAGATCGTCGGCATCGAGTTCTTCGCAGGCCACTCGCACCGGCAGGCGGCCGATAAATTCCGGTTCGAACCCGTATTCGACGAAATCTTGCGTGGTGACGTACTGAAACAATTCATTGTCCATCACTCGCACCGGATCGGCACTGAACCCAATCTGGCCCTGCGACATTCGACGGGACACCTGCTGTTTCAAACGCTCGAATGCGCCGCTCACCACGAAAAGAATGTGTCGCGTATTGATGGTCTCGCGTTTCGATTTGCCGCGCTTTTGAAATTCGAAGGCCGCTTGTAATTGCGCCTGCAGATCGTTCGCGTTGCGCACCGGCACTTCCGTTTCCTCCATGAGCTTGAGCAAAGTCGTTTGCACTCCGCGCCCGCTCACATCGCGCCCGATCAGGTTTCCCTGCGAAGCGATCTTGTCGATCTCATCGATGTAAATGATGCCGAACTGCGCAAGGTTCAGGTCGCCGTCGGCCTTGTGCACCAGCTCGCGCACCAGATCCTCCACGTCGCCTCCGACGTAACCGGTCTCGCTGA
>JBEEGY010000197.1:0-4187 GCA_041167145.1 Verrucomicrobiota bacterium | reverse complement strand
AGCGCTGGGTCATCTCGCCGCTCTGTGTGGTTTTTTGGACTTCAGCCATGCTCTAGAATTGTTGATCGAGGTCTGATTTCCCCTCACCCCAGCCCTCTCCCATACCCACTCCCCTGCCCTCATCTTTAATTCTTCTCCCCGAGGGAGAAGAAGGGAGAGGTGGTCGCTTCTCCCTTTGGGAGAAGGTTAGGATGAGGGCTCCGCTTTTTGAATTCACTTCTACTTATCCTTCGCCGCTGCCGGCTTGTTTGGCGGTCGCACAGTCGCTAAAACATACGGCTGATCGAGAAAATACTTCGCGGCCACACGTTTGACCTCGTCCAGCGTGACACCTTCCACCTCGCGTTCGAGCGCCTTGTAATAGTCGAAACCCAGCCCGTAAAGCTCGTCGAGCGCGCATTGATACCCGAAAGCATCGTTGCTTTGATGCGCAATTTGCTGGCTGCCGATCAATTTCTTTTTTGCGCGCGTCAGTTCTTCCGGGGTAAGCCCTTCGCTCGCCAGTTTGCGGATCTCCTCGAGCAAAGCCGTCTTGACCGGTTCGGTTTTTTGCGGAGCGGTTCCGACATAAAAAGAAAAAAGGCCGGGAACGAGCCCCTGCATCTGGGCCGCGCCGACAAAATACGCCAGTCCCATCTGTTCGCGGATACGAATGAAAAAACGCGAACCGAGATCGCTGCTCGCTTCATCGATCAGATCGAGGGCATGTCGCTCCTGGCTGAAAATATCCGCACCGCGATAGCCGATCATGATAACGCTCTGCGACTTTTCCTTTTCACTCTCCACCGTCTCAACTTTCTTGAGCGGTTCGGGCGCCGGCACCTTGGTCAAAGCAAGCTCGCCCGGTTTCATGGAACCGAGCGCCTGCTCGAAAAGCTTTTTCACTTCCGCGGCCTGCACGTTGCCAAAAACCGAGATGACGCCGTTCCTGCCCACGAGATAGCGATCGCGAAATTCGAGCAAATCTTTCTGGGTCAAACGCTGTACGCTTTCGACCGAACCGTTACTGCGTAACGCGTAGGGATGCTGCCCGAAAAGTTTGCCGCGCAAGATGTTGCGCGCCACGGTGGTGAGCTGGTCTTCCTCTTGTTTAATGCCGGCGATCTGAACTTCTTTTTCCCGCGCAATGGCCTTTTCCGGCATCGTCGCGTTCATCAAAACATCGGAGAGAAGATCGACGCTGAGCTTCAGGTCTGGTTTCGTCACGTGAAGCGAAACGCTGCAGCTGTTGTTGCCGGCGTCACTGCCAATAGCACCGCCCACCGCCTCGATTTCGTTCGCGATTTGCTCGGCCGTCCGCTTCTTTGTGCCTTTAAGCAACGCTCTCGCCATCAAACGCGTGATCCCGTTGGTCTGCGGCGTTTCGGCCAGCAATCCGCTGCGAAAAACCGCCGCCACCGAGATGAGCGGCAGGCGCCCATCTTCGCGCACGAGAAGCCTCAATCCATTGGCCAATTCGAACTTTTGAATTTCGCCGGCGGCCAGCGGTTTGGCTGCTTCACCTTTGGCGCCCAGCGACCCCTTGGGATTCATTGAAACAACGGTCAGGTTTTGATCGACCAGATATTTCCCGGCCACGCGCCGGATGTCATCCAAAGTGACCCTTTGGATAGCGGCGAGATAATCGCGGCTGAAATTGAGATTGCGCGTAAGCAACCAGTTCGACCCGATGTCCGAAGCCTGGCCGCGCATGGTGGTGAGCGAATCGAGTTGATGGCTGAGCTGCATCTTCTTCGCCTTCATCAACTCGTCGGCCGTGACACCGGTTTGTTTAATCTCGTCGATGATTTGCAACATCAACTTTTGCGCCGCGTCACGATTTTTTGGATCGACATTCGCATCCAGACCGAGAACACCGGGATCGCCCGGAGTATAAGAAAACGCCGCCACGCTGAAGGCCAGGCCCGCCTCTTCGCGCACGCGCCGGTACAAACGCGAGCTCCGTCCGTCACCCAAAATCGTGGAGAGCAAATCCAGCGCCGGAACGTCGGGATGCGTGGCTTCGGGAATGTGCCAGGCCAGCGCCAGACGCGTCACTTCGGTGGCGAATTCATTGTGCACTTCGCGGCGGCCGAGCTGCGGCGGTTCCGAGGGAACAAAAACGGGCTTGAGCGATTTCTCGGGATAATCCTTAAAGAAATCGATCAGCTGCTGGCGCACTTTTTCTCCATCGACATCGCCCACCACGATGAAGGTGAGGTTATTCGGAACGTAACGCGTCTTGTAGTATTGCATGACCTGTTCCTGCGTCAGTTGATTGTAGATATCCATTTCGCCAATCACCGGCAGCCGATAGGGATGGCGTTGATACGCCGTCGCGAACAGAAGCTGGCTGGTCATGCGATCGGGATCGTCCAGATTCATGGCGAACTCGCGGCGAATCACTTCCTGCTCCTTGCCGTACTCCTCCGGAGGCAAAGTCGAATTCATCATGGCGTCGGACAAAACAGCCAGCGCGGTCGAGGCGCCGTCCTTCGGCACGTCGATCCAATAAACGGTCCGGTCGAAGGACGTGTAGGCGTTGATGTAACCGCCGACATCCTGAATTTTTTGCGCGATCGCATTGCTCGACTGCGTCTTGGTCCCCTTGAAGAGCATGTGCTCGAGAATGTGAGACAGGCCCGCGCCCAACCGTTCGTCTTCGTAGATGCTGCCCGTCGCGCACCACGCCTGCACGCTCGCGACCGGCGAAGAGTGGTCTTCCTGCACAATGAGGGTGAGGCCGTCGGGCAAGACCCATTTCTTGGCGTGGCTCGGCGGAAATGTGATGACGGCCGAATCATCCACAGGCGCAGCATTCAAATTGGCAGTGCTTAACATTATCGCGAAAAGCGCCAGAGATGGCGCCCGGCCGATCATAAAGGTTTTGGCGCCGGCAAACCAGGGGGACGTTTTTTCGCAGCCGGCTTTGCCGGAGCGAACGGTTTCACAAACGCCTCCTGGAAATCGTAGACTGCTTTGAAATCCTCCATCGAGTCTTCTTCGGTTTTCCCGAAGACGCCGGCATCGATCAAATTGAAAACCATATGCCCGATGTCTTCGCAGCTGCGAATGCCCCACGATTCAAAAACCGTGATAACGAGCGGGCCGAATTCCTTGAGCGCGTACTGCCGCACGCCTTCGAGCAATTCCGGCCCGGCCACGTGACGAACAGTCGTGCCGCGAACTTTCTTTTGCTGCTTCGTCGTGTAATCGAGCGCATCGCGCAGAAAGATGTAGGCCTCCCGCTGATAGCGGGCGTCCTGCGATACGATCGTGTCGAGAGCTTCGGCAAATCCAATTTTTTGCATAAGAACGGAAACGCGCACTACGGTGCGCTGCCCGCAAGAAAATGCAACCTTGGCGCGCGCAAATGCTGTAGCCACTTCGCTTTGCGAAGCGAACGTTTGCGGAGGCACGGCGACAGAGCGCCGTGGCTACAGCGAAGATCCCGCGAACATAAGATCGTTATTGTTCCGCCACACTACGCGGATAATATGATTCTAGTGCAGTTTTCTACAGCATTCTCCCCAGCGAAGGCCGGAAATAGGCCGCATTATGCCGCCTTTTTTCACGACATTTTGCAGGCTAATTCTCGTTAGATGAATAGTCCCGCTAAGGGTCAAGTGTTCGCGCGTTACTGGCGCACATTTCTGCCGGGGTGGCTGATACCCGTACCCATTCTCGCAGCCATTCTTCTCGGTGACTTCGCCTCGTCAGCCACGGCCACTCGGGTGCTGCCGTATTTCGTTGTCGCGATCTTCATTTACATGATCGCTGTGCAGCTTCCGCCGCTCGGCTTGTTCAGACGCGGAGAGATCACATACTTTCAGATCTTCGTGCTATCGACTCCCATGGCGCTTGTGGGCATCGTATGCGTCTTCATCGGAGTTTTCATTCATACACTTCGTAGTTGAAAGCGATTCATCTAACCAATCGGTGAAGCCAACGGCCCCATTGCGAAGCAACTCCAGCGAGTTTGCCACGACACCCTGCCGTGGCTTATCTCTTTCTCGTTAGATGGCTAAGTCATTCGCGAGTATCACGCTTGCCGCCCTCGTAGGTAGCGCGTGCGTCGGCATCGCAGCTAACGCCGCCATACCGAAAAATCTCGTCGAAGCGCATGGAAGCCTCGCCAAACATTTCTCGGCGGCAGACATGGAGCGCATCCGCGAGCTGAAGTCAGAAGATGAGATGATTCGCTTGGT
>JBEEGY010000196.1:0-2834 GCA_041167145.1 Verrucomicrobiota bacterium | reverse complement strand
AAAATGACGCCGGTCATCGACCGCACGTATCCGTTCAGTCAGATCGCTGATGCAGTCCGCTATCTGGAGCAAGGCCACGCCCGCGGGAAAGTGGTCATCACTGTGGCGCAGGACAACAAAACCTAATGACAAGAGATCGTTGTTCAGAAGCAGTTCCAATTGCCCTCACCTCAATCCTCTCCCATGCCCTCTCCTTTGCCCTCTCCTTTGCCCTCACTGGCGCCGCGCGTCCGTCTCTCCCAACGGGAGAGAAGTGGCATGCCCTCTCCTTTGCCCTCACTGGCGCTGCGCGTCCGTCTCTCCCAATGGGAGAGAAGTGGGAGAAGCGTTCCTTCCCCTCAGGGAGAAGGTTAGGATGAGGGTAGGAACGATGCGATTACCGGGAAGCATGAAATGACAATCGGCAAGATCGACAACTCACAACGCACCGCCGCAAAAGTCGCGGGATTCGCTTGCCTGTTCGGGATGGCGATCGTGGTCTATTCCAATTACGGCATCTACGAGCATCTCATAGTCCCGGGCAATGTTGCGGAAACCGCGCGGAACATCGTCGCGCACGAAACACTGTTTCGCCTCAGCCTCGTCTGCAATGTAACTTATACGACAAGCGTTGTCGTTCTACTTGCCGCGCTCTACGTGATTCTGAAGCCAGTGAATTCGGGCCTGGCTTTGGTTGGCGCATTCTTCCGTCTGATATTTGCCGTGATGTGGCTTCTTACCGCGCTGAATATGCTTGGCGCGCTGAGACTCTTGAGTAGCGCCAGTTACTTGCAAGTCTTCGAACCGGATCGGTTGCAGGCTTTGGCCAGACTCCATCTCGGCGCAAATTTCGACGACTACTACGTCGGCCTGCCATTCTTTTCACTGGCATCCACGGTGTGCAGCTACCTGTGGCTTAAATCGAAGTATATCCCGAGAGGCTTGGCTATCTTCGGTGTCATCTCGTCCGCATGGTGCGTGATCTGTGCTTTCGTTTTCCTCATCTTCCCCCACTTCAACAAGATCGTTAACGACTACGCGTTCGATTCGCCCATGGCTATCTTCGAACTGATCCTCAGTTTCTGGCTTCTGTTTAAGGGATTGCGGTCACCTGAAATTGCCGCGCCCGTTCTAGCACGAAGTTGAATACGAGCAGACGGAAGACATGAATAGCTACATCGCCGTCCGTGCCTTGAGTTCCAGATGAGCGGCGTTCTTTCAGCTCTGCGTCAGCGCGCCGTCGACGTGCGGCCGGATGAGGTCCGCGCGATGTCGCTCGCCTTCTTTTTCAACTTCGTCATTCTCGCCGGTTATTACATTCTCCGGCCGATTCGGGAGGAGATCGGCGCGAGCAGCGGTGTAGAAAATTTGCCGTGGATGTACACGTTCACGCTCATCGGCATGCTGATCGCAAATACGCTTTTCGCCGCCATCGTCGGGCGCATGTCGCGCCGCAAATTTCTCCCGATCGCCTATCGCTTCGCCATTGCGAACCTCTTCATTTTTTTCCTGCTCATGCGGTTCGTGCCCGCGAACTGGCAATGGCTTCTCGGGCGCTCGTTTTTTGTCTGGGTCAGCGTCTTCAATCTTTTCGCGACCACACTTTTCTGGGCATTCATGACCGATCTCTTCACCGCCGAACAAGGTAAACGTCTCTTCGGTTTCATTGCGGTCGGCGGTTCGCTAGGCGCAATCCTCGGCCCGCTCGTCCCGACCTTCCTGGTCGATCGATTCAGCACGGGCGTTTTTTGTCTTATGTCAGCGGCGATGTTTGAAATCGCGGCGCAATGCGTCCGCTTTTTTCCCACGGAATTTCGCGAGCAGCCCGAGGCCGCGACGGCGGAAAAACCGATCGGCGGAAATATTTGGGATAGCGTCACGCACATCCTCCGCTCGCCCTATTTGTTCGCGCTCGTCCTCTTCATCTTCATCTACACGCTCACGAACACTTGGGCCTATTTTCAGCAGGCCGATCTCACGCAACATCAGTTGCTCGATAAATCCGCGCGCACGGCATTCTTCGGCAAACTGGATTTTTCGGTCAACACTCTCACCATTTTGATTCAACTCTGCCTAACGAGTCGTCTGTTGAAATGGTTCGGGGTTGGATTCACTCTCGTGCTGATGCCGGCGCTGAGCGGTATTGGTTTCCTTGCCATCGGATATGCGCCAATTCTGATCGTGCTGGCAGTTTTCCAAGTGGTGCGACGCGCGACCGGCTTCGCTTTGCTGCGACCGGCCCGCGAAATTTTGTTCACCGTTTTACGGCGCGAAGACAAATACAAGGCCAAGAGCTTCATCGACACCTTCGGCTATCGCGCTGGCGATCAGGTCGGCGCGTGGTCTTACAAAGGCCTGCACGATTTCGGATTTGATGTGCGTCGTACCAGCTACATGGCTGTGCCGCTCGTCGCGTTCTGGTGCGTGCTCAGTTTGTGGTTAGGGCGCCGCCAGGCTGCGCTGGCTAACGCACGCGCGCAACAAGACACCACAAACCGCGATGCCTAATCCTCCTGAAATCAGACAAGATCGACAGCGAAGGCAGCCAGCCGTCATTAAACAAGGTTGCTTCGCCCTTCTGTAAACTTGTTTGGCGGCTTTGTAAGTGTACAAGCAAGATCGCGTGGCAAATGGTAATCAGAGATGAATCTGGAAAAATTCTTCATCGAACTGAAACGGCGCAACGTTTACAAAGTTGCCGTTGCCTACGCCGTCGTTGCCTGGCTGTTGATTCAAGTTGCAACGCAGGTTTTCCCATTCTTTGAAATTCCGAACTGGACGGTGCGGCTCGTCGTGTTGCTGATCATCATCGGTTTTCCAATCGCGCTCGTGATCGCGTGGGCGTTTGAGCTGAC
>JBEEGY010000195.1:0-5698 GCA_041167145.1 Verrucomicrobiota bacterium | reverse complement strand
CTATTCTCTGGCCAATAGCGAGCAGCCGCTGCCACGCTAACTGTAGCGGCGGTCTATGACCGCCGAAAATTAATCAAGGTCGAGAATCGTGCGCGGCGGTTACTTCCGTTTCCACGGCTGCGTCATGTTCTTAACGCGCAAGTTGCACTTATCTTCGACCAGTGTGAATTGTAGCGAATCCTCACCGGCGTGGCTAAAGCGGTAAACGCCTTTTCCCTCGCAACCCTTCGGTTTTACGCCGCCCTTGCGCACTAAGGTGACTTTGTCCCCGTCGACGCTCCATTTGCCCCACCCATCGCGTTTGCCGTCCTTATCAAGATCGAAATCGAACATCCCATCCGCCTTGATTGTCCACACGGTGCCGAGCGAGTTGGTCCACGTGCCGACGAGTACGCCTGATCCGGACTTTTGGTGACTTGCGCAAGCGCCCAGAACGAGAAGAGCACCGGCCAGAAACGTAAGACGTTGCGGTTTCACGGCGCCCATCCTGTGGAATAAACAGGCAGACGACAAGCGCAGATAGCGGTGAAGATAAGTTGTAAGGGTGCTCTCGACTAAAGTAGAAACGCCTTATGGAACCGACAACGCCACCGCCGCCCAGCTCCTCTCAACCACGAGGGAATTGGTGGACGCGCAACTGGAAATGGTTCGTGCCGACGGGATGTCTTACGCTCGTCGCGCTTTTCGCGGCATTCACCATTTCGATTTTTGTGATTGTATTCGGCGCGATGAAATCGACCGAGGTTTACAAAGACGCGCTGACCCGCGCAAAGACCAATGCCGCCGTGATTGACGCAATTGGCTCTCCCATCAAAGACGGGTTTTTTGTTTCAGGAAACACGAACGTCAACGGCGCCGCGGGCGAATCAAACCTGTCGATTCCGATCTCGGGCCCGAAGGGCAAAGGCACGATTTATTTGAAAGCGGAGAAATCGCTTGGTCGCTGGAAGTACTTGGACCTTGTCGTGGAGATCCAGAAAACTGGGGAACGAATCGATTTGGTTAAGACTGAATCGCCCGAGCTCCGCTAAACATCGATGTATCAGGATCGATGAGGTGCCACGGGTTTACGGCTGATCGCCAGCACGTAAGTTCACCGTAGATGGCGATTTCAGAAGAGGAAGTGATGAACGCGTTGCGGTCGGTGAAATATCCCGGCTTCACGCGCGACATTGTTTCGTTCGGTTTGGTCAAGGCGGTCAAGATCGACAATGGCGAAGTGAAAGTGCAACTCGCCATCGCTACGAACGACCCCAGCGTTCCCGCTACGATAAAAGAGCAGGCCGAAAAAGTTTTGTGTGAAATTCCCGTTGTCCAAAGCGCGAAAGTTTTGATCGACATCCATGCGCCGCCCGCCGGTGCAGGTGCAGCTATGGGCACGACGCGCATTCCCGGGATCAAGCACGTGATTGCGATCGCGAGCGGAAAAGGCGGCGTAGGCAAATCCACTGTCGCGGCGAACCTGGCTGTGGCGCTTCAACAAAGCGAGGCGCGCGTCGGTTTGTGCGATTGCGATATCTACGGCCCGAGCATTGCCTTGATGTTCGGTTCGCGCGAGCGCCCCCTGGCAAACGAAGAGAGCCGTATCCTCCCCATCGAGCAGTACGGATTGAAGCTAATGTCGATGGGCTTTCTGCTCGATGATACTTCTCCGGCGATTCTGCGCGGGCCAATGGTGACCCGTTACACGCAGCAATTCCTGCGGCAAGTCGAATGGGGCGAGCTCGATTACCTCGTCCTCGATCTTCCACCCGGCACCGGCGATATCCAGCTCACCATCGTGCAAACCGTCGCGCTTTCCGGCGCCATTATCGTCACGACGCCGCAGGAAGTTGCGCTGATCGACGCCCGCAAGGCCGCCACCATGTTCGAGAAAGTAAACGTGACGGTGCTCGGCTTGGTCGAAAACATGAGCTTCTTCGTCTGTCCCAGCGACAACAAGCGCTACGACATCTTCGGGAGCGGCGGCGGCGAGCGCGAAGCCAAACGCTTGCGTGTGCCATTGCTTGGACAGATTCCGATCGACATCGCGACCCGTGAGGCAGGCGATCGCGGCATGCCGATTGTAGCCGAAGATCGACCATCGCCTGTGAAGACCGAGTACCAAAAGATCGCGGAACAGCTGCGCGAGATCCTGGCGTAAGCAGAATTTCCTCGGCCCGGTTTGAATAGGTATGACCGATGCTTAGTCATAAGATGAAGGCAGGATGAGAAAAGTTATTCACTTTTTATTGACCGCTCGTTGATTTTATGGGAAACACTCGCCAAATGCCCTCTGTGCAAGAGGATAGGTCGGGGTTCGTTAAGAACTCGGTGCTCTACAAGGAGTTCCTCGCCGAGCGTGAGGAAATTTTGAAGCACAAGTGGATCGAGAGCGAGAAAGCTGGCTCCGACATCGGCTTTGAAAAAGCTTTGCTCGATTGGATCGTGAAACATCGTTCCAACTGGCGAGCGAGACGAATGAAGGAGGCGCGCACGGAAACGGTCGCCTCCTAATCTTTTTGTTCCTTTAACGCGATCCCGTGAGGTCGCCAAGGAATGCAATGAAAGATCGACAACCAACTTCTGCCGCCGTCCCGATCATGGACGCGGCTGCTATTCAGCGCGCACTCCGGCGAATCGCGCACGAGATCATCGAGCGCAATCCCGATCTGAAATCGATTGTGCTCGCGGGAATTCCGTCGCGCGGTGTGGAGATCGCGCGCCGCGTCGCCGAATTCATTCGCGCGATTGATAAGATCGACATCGACACTGGCGTGATCGATGTCGCCATGCACCGCGATGACGTCGGCACGCGCCCCGACTTGCCGGTTGTACATGCATCCAAACTTCCCGCGCCGCTCGAAGGTCGCACCGTCATCATCGTTGACGATGTTCTTTTCACCGGCCGGACGGTGCGTGCGGCCATGGATGCGATCAGTTCATTTGGTCGGCCTGCGCGCATTCAACTCGCAGCGCTGATCGATCGCGGCCATCGGGAATTGCCGATTCGCGCTGATTACGTCGGCAAAAATTTACCGACTGCGCCGACTGAAAACGTTCGCGTTCAACTGCAAGAGGCTGACGGGCAACCAGACGGCGTCTGGATCGACAAACCATGAGCATGCGCTGGAACCGGAAAGATTTGCTTGGGCTGCGGGAACTGTCCGCCGAGGAAATCCATTTCATTCTCGAAACCACAGACGCATTCAAAGAAGTCGGGACACGCGAGATAAAAAAAGTTCCGGCGTTGCGCGGCAAGACGCTGATCAATTTCTTTATCGAGCCGAGCACGCGCACACGGACCTCGTTTGAGCTCGCGGCCCATCGCTTGAGCGCGGATGTGATCAACATTTCCGCGATGACATCCAGTTTAACCAAAGGTGAGACGCTTAAAGACACAGCCAAGAATCTTGAGGCACTACACGCCGATATTCTTGTCTTGCGTCACAGCTCGGCCGGCGCGCCGCAGTTTCTCGCGCAGAGATTGAAATCGAGCGTGATCAATGCGGGCGATGGCGCGCACGAACATCCCACCCAGGCGCTGCTTGATCTTTATACAATACGCGAGAGACGGGGCAAGATCGACAATCTCCATGTCGTGATCATCGGTGACATCCTTTTCAGCCGTGTCGCGCGTTCGAACATCTTCGGTCTACGGAAGCTTGGCGCGCGCGTAACGCTTGTCGGTCCAAGCACACTCGTGCCGCGCGAGTTTGAAAAACTTGGCGTCAGTATCTCGCACAAGATCGACAGTGTCCTTCCCGATGCGGACGTGGTGAATCTCTTACGCATCCAGCACGAACGACAGCGCAAAGAGTATTTTCCGGGCATAGGCGAATACACCAGTCTCTTCGGCCTGACAAAAGAGCGCGCGAAACTTTTGAAACCGGATTGCCTGATCATGCATCCGGGCCCGATCAATCGTGGCGTCGAGATCGATAGCGAACTGGCCGACGGCGTGCAAAGTGTCATTCTCGATCAAGTCACCAACGGCCTGGCTGTGCGGATGGCTGTCCTTTATCTCTGCGGAGGAATCGCGACATGATGCGCAGGCGAGAGATTGTGTTGGGGAGCGCACGCTTCCAGCGTGCACCGTTGGGCATCTTGCCAAACGAAAGAGGAAAGAGATGTTCGCCGCAGGATGCAGCGAACTGCCGGCAAGATGCCGGCGCTCCCCATTTTCTGGAAGCTGCTACGATATGAACGCGACCATTATTCGCAATGGTCGCGTCATCGATCCGGCGAACAAGCGCGACGAAATTGTCGATCTTGCCATTGTCGACGGAAGAATTGCAGAGGCCTCTCAACTCTCAACTCTCAACTCTCAACTCGATGAGATTGATGCAAGAAATCTCATCGTCGTCCCCGGTTTGATCGACATGCATGTGCATCTGCGCGAGCCGGGATTCGGTCACAAAGAGACAATCGAATCTGGTGCGCGCGCTGCGGCCGCAGGCGGGTTCACCACGATCGTCTGTATGCCGAACACCTCGCCGGCGGCGGACAATCCGGCAACGATCGCATGGATCAAAGATCGAGCCGCGGAAACCGCCTGCGTCAATGTTTTGGCGACGGGCGCGATCTCAAAAAACCTGGCCGGAGAGGAGTTGGCGCCAATCGGTTCGCTCGAACAAGCGGGGGTTGTGGCGATCACGGACGACGGCCATTGCATTCAGAATCACGAATTGATGCGGCGCGCGGTCGAGTACGCGCGCATGGTCGGCTTGCCCGTCCTCGATCACTGCCAGGATTACAACCTCGTCGGCGACGGCTTGGTTAATGAAGGTTACTGGAGCACTCTGCTCGGTTTACCGGGATGGCCGGCGGCGGGCGAGGAAGCCATTGTCATGCGCAACATTCTGCTGGCCGAACTTTGCGATCATCACGTGCATTGCCAGCACATCAGTGCGGCCGGCAGCGTACGATTGATTCGTGAAGCGCGAACCAGAGGAATCAAGATCAGCGGCGAAGTTTGTCCGCATCACATTGCCTTGACCGACGAGGCCATCCAGAACTTCGACACGAATTACAAAATGAATCCGCCGTTGCGATCGCAGCGCGATGTCGACGCGATTCTGGAAGGCATCGCCGACAGAACCTTGTCGATCTTGGCGAGCGATCACGCGCCGCACGCGGATTTCGAGAAGGAAGTAGAGTTCGACGCGGCGCCATTTGGAATTATTGGACTCGAAACTGAGCTGGGACTGTTTCTCGACATTCTCGTGCACAAACATCGCAAGATCGACATTGTCCGGTTAATTGAGATGTACACGGTTGAGCCGGCGCGTTTGCTCGAACTCGAGGGCGGAACATTATCGACCGAAGCGGTCGCAGACGTAACCTTGATCGATCCGGAAATGGAATGGACGGTCGACGTTGCAACGTTTCAATCGGCCTCGCGCAATTCGCCGTTCCATGGATGGAAATTGAAAGGGCGCGCGGTTAGAACCATCGTGGGCGGGAGAACAGTTTGGAAACTGTAGCGGCGCTCTATGAGCGCCGATCGTCGGCTCGACAGAGTCTCGCCCTACCGTCAAGATTCGGCGCTCATAGGGCACCTCTACAGAAGAACAATAAGAGATGTCTCAACTTCGCTCGACATGACAGCAGAGCGCTATTGGGATTGTCAGCGAAAAAACAGTTTAGGCAGCTGTAGCGGCGGTCTATGACCGCCGAAAATACTTAGATTCGGCGCTCACAGAGTGCCGCTACAGAA
>JBEEGY010000194.1:0-4927 GCA_041167145.1 Verrucomicrobiota bacterium | reverse complement strand
AATTACGAATCACGATTTTCTCGTTGTCGTGATACAGAATGTAGCCGGGATTGATAGGTACTTTGCCGCCGCCACCGGGCGCATCGATGACAAACTGCGGGATGGCGTAGCCGGTGGTGTGGCCGCGTAAGCCTTCGATGATCTCAATTCCTTTGGCGACGGATGTGCGCAGGTGCGACGACCCGTTAATCAAGTCGCACTGGTAGATATAATAAGGACGCACCCGACACATGAGGAGTTTGTGCACGAGCGTGCGCATGATGTCGATGTTGTCGTTCACACCGGCAAGCAGCACGCTTTGGTTGCCCAAAGGGATTCCAGCGTTGGCGAGACGTTCCAATGCTTCTTTAACTTCGATAGTCAGTTCGCGCGGATGGTTAACATGCACGCTCATCCAAAGCGGATGATACTTTTGCAACATCGCACAAAGTTTCGGCGTGATGCGTTGGGGCAGGAAAATCGGGACGCGCGTGCCAATGCGTAGAAACTCGATGTGCGGAATGGCGCGCAACCGGCTCAAAAGTTTTTCGAGCTTTTCGTCACTAAAAAGCAGGGCGTCACCGCCGCTCAAAAGGACGTCGCGGACTTCGGTGTGCTGCTCGAGATACTTAAATGTTTCCTCGAAATCAGTGTGCAGTTCCTGTTCGCCCACTCCGCTGACGACACGGCTGCGCGTGCAGTACCGACAATAAGCTGCGCAACGGTCGGTCACCAAAAACAACACCCGATCCGGATAGCGATGCACCAAGCCCGGCACCGGCATGTGCGAATCCTCCCCGCATGGATCGGCCATGTCATAAGGCGACGCCCAGGTTTCTTCGATCCGCGGAATCATCTGCCGCCGGATCGGATCATCCGGATTATCGCGCGGAATCAGGTTGAAAAAGTGCGGCGTGATGGCGAGCGCGAGCTTGTCGCCGGAAAGGAGGACGCCACTGCGCTCCTCTTCGTTAAGATCGATATGTTGCTCGAGCTGAGCGAGCAAAGTGACGCGGTTCTTGAGCTGCCATTTCCAGTCATTCCAGAGTTCGCCCGGCATCCCGCCGTCGCGGGACCAATATCCCGGCGCATGTGAAAGGAACTCTTTCCCGTCCAATTTCCCTACCGCAGAAGCAAGCATTTGAGTTGAGAGCAAAAACGTTAACGCCATTAACTATCGTGTCAACGTGGACGCTTAGATGCCCTAAACTATTCGCCCCAAATCCTCCCGCCAGGCTGCCAGAGGAATCCCGAGATGCCCGCCATTTTCCGAAACTTTGCCGGTCATCAGGTCGCGATAGTACTGCGTCCAGCCTCGCTTGGGCGAACGGACATAGCCGTGGAGTTCCGCGCCATCGGCGTCCCGCTCCGGCATGGGATGTCCTCTCGATTGAAAATGATGGCAGACGCCATGCAGCCATTCGTGCAGCCAAACCTCCCCCGGCGCTTCCCCCCGCCACAGCGCGGACGGAGCATTCGCAACGACTGCGTAAGTCGCTCCATTACTCCAATCACCAGCGCCCATTCCCAATCCCCAGCCGCGACATGGGATCGATGTCCCTGTACTGGAATCGTTCTGCGGCCAGAAAACGAAGATCGATTCGTATGAACCGGCTGGTGCGAAGGCCGTGAGCTCCGCTGCGCACGTCATCCGGCGAAGGCCAGAAAAAACCGCCCTCTTCTTGGGTAAGCGATGTTAGCGGCAGTCCAGCTTCAACCACGTTCGCTTCAACTCGAGCAACGCCAGAGGTGAGATCGGCAACCAAACTTGGAAACGCGCGAAACGATTCAATCGCATCTACGACTGCCTGTTCTTTAGCGAGATGATGAAATCGCCGTTTCCGCCAGCGTCCGTGCGGCAAACTGACCTCCAGTTCGCGATAAACGATGAGCAACGCTCTCCAGGCAGCCACGCCTCGAACGTTACTTCACAGTGACAAGCGTGCCGACGGGAATTTCGGCAAACAGCTTGCGCGCCGCCTCGGACGGAAGCCGGATGCAACCATGTGACGCGGGATAGTTTGGCACGACGCCTTCATGCATTCCAAAATCGAGGCAGCTTAGCCGCATAAAGTAGGGCATCTCGACTTTGTAGATGGTGGAACGATGGCTGCGATTCTTGTCGGTAATGACGTAATCGCCCGTGCGCGTGGTGTAACCGCTGCGCCCCGTCGAGCAAATCGTGTTGAACACCGGCACGCCGTCCTTGATGATGGCCGCCTTTTGCGAAGCGAGGGAGATTTCGATGCGGAGCTGTTCCGGCGGCGGGCCGGTGCCGAGAAGGACTTGGGTGGAACGCCACTCGTTGTTCTGCGCGGCCAGATAGAGCGCGAGCATCTTGCAGCGTTTGGTGGCCCGATTTTTGTCCGCGCCTGCATCGAGCAACGCTTGCAAGTAATCCGTCTTGCCCAGCCCCGCAGCCAGCATCAGGACCGTGACCCCTTTGTCGTAGGGGATGTAATTCTGCAGTGATTTCGACGGCAGCGAACCCAGAAATTCCTTGTCGCATTTATCCGGAAGCGCCGTGTTAGGATCCGCGCCGCAAGCGAGCAGCGTGGTGAAAAGGGAGAGATCGTTGGAGGCGATCGCGTAAGCGAGGAGCGGAACGTTGCGCCCTTCGGGCGTAGGCGGAGTAACATGTTTTGCGAGCAACAGCCGGATCTGATCTTTATTGCCTCCGGCCAAGGCTGCTTGGAAAGCGCGGCGCGCGCCGGCACTCCATTCGGTCTCCGGCGGTAAGCGTTGCAAAATTGCGTCGATGATTTTCCAATTGCCGGTGTCCAAGGCGATGGCCAGAAGATCGCGTCCATCGGTGCAGGGTTTCATCAGATTCGGCAC
The DNA here is from genome assembly GCA_041167145.1 of Verrucomicrobiota bacterium. Classification (GTDB taxonomy): domain Bacteria; phylum Verrucomicrobiota; class Verrucomicrobiia; order Chthoniobacterales; family UBA10450; genus Palsa-1382. Next base: position 2,110 of record JBEEGY010000194.1, on the reverse strand, counting down.
GAGTGGCAACAACACTTCGGCCGCCGCGGTTTTCCCCGCGGCCACGGCGTAATGAAGCGCCGTGCGTCCGGTCAGGTCAGCCGCGGCCACGTCCGTGGCCAGTCCGATAAACTGATTAAGGATGTCGATCTTGCCGTGTCTAGCAGCAGCCATGAGCGGTTTCATGCCGGTCTCATCGCCAAGATCGACACTCGCTCCAGCCTTGAGAAGCCGGCCGACGGTCTCCCAATCCTGTTCCAGGACGGCACCCAAAAGCAGCGGCCGATCCTGGCCTGCGCGCGCATTCGGATTGAGACCCTGATTGAAATAAAGGTCGATGAGCGATGTGCGGTGGGTCGCTATCGCTCGAACAAACTCATCCGCTGAGACGGGACTGAGCGCATCATGCTCCGGCGCCATCCCGGTAGTGGTAAGGAGAGCGAGAAGTGCGACCGCGCTGGGAAGCATAGTTCGAGAATTAGGTAACAGCATATGAGGGATTTGCAGGCGTCATCATACTCTAGGTGTCAAGCGCCTACACGACCGCGCTTTCGGGGGACTGGACGGGCGCCCAAAGCGGGTGACGGAGCGGGCGCGAAGGAATGAATGGAGCAAGCTGGGAGGCCGCGACATGCACGGTAAAGCCCGCGAGCGTAGCGGGTGACTGAGCGGGCGCGAAGGAATGAACGTTGCACGTTGAATGCTGTCCAAATCCGAACTGATGCGTTCCTTGCTATTTCCCATTGCCATTTGCCTTCTAGGTACCATGCCGATCTTGGCCGCGCCGCCCGCGGCTCAGCCGGATGCAGCACCAACCGTTCCTGCACAGGCGGCTGAGGCAGGAAAGGATGTGGTCCATCAGCTGAACAACGCTTTCGCGAAGGTTTTCGAGATCGTGGCGCCCAGCGTGGTCATTATCGAGACCTCCAAAAAAACCGACGGCAACGACGGTTCCGCTTTTGACGATTTGTTTTTCCAGGGTCCGCCCGATGAAAATAATCCGCGTCGCAATCTTCGCCGGTCCCAGCCGGTGCAAAGTGAGGGATCCGGCTTCATCGTTCGTCCCGACGGTCACATCTTTACCAACTTCCACGTCGTCGAGGGGGCCGACAAAATCAGCGTGAAGCTGAAAGATGGCCGCGAGTTTCCAGCCAAGGTTGTCGGCACGGATGAAAAGACGGACATCGCTGTCATCAAAATCGACGCCAAAGAGTTGCCGGTGGCGCAATTTGGCGACAGTGACGCTGTGCGCGTGGGGCAATTCGCCTTCGCCATTGGCGCGCCGTTCAGGCTCGATTACACGTTCACTTACGGCGTGGTCAGCGGCAAAGGCCGCAACAAGTTGATCGCGACCGGCGGGTATTCCATTTCGGACTACCTCCAGACCGACGCGTCGATTAATCCCGGCAATAGCGGCGGCCCGCTTTGCGACATCGACGGCAAAGTCATCGGCATGAACACGCTCATCAATGGCTTGAACCGCGGCCTCGGGTTCGCCATTCCCAGCAACATGGCCAGGGAAATCGGCACCGAACTTATTGCCGGCCACAAGATCACGCGACCGTGGCTCGGTATCCGCATCGAAACATTGGGCGATGACCCGTCAATTCGCGATTTGTTTAAAGGCCTCGAGAAAGGTGTGGTCGTGCGCACGATTGAAGCCGACGCGCCGGCTTACAAAAGCGAGCTAAGGCCGTTCGACGTCATCACGCATGTGGACGGCGCGCAGGTGGCAAGCGATACGCAACTGCAACACGAAATCCTGAAAAAGAAAATCGGGCAAAACGTCGAGCTGACCGTTTGGCGAAAAGGTCAAACGATGAAGGTGCCGGTCACCACTGGCGAACTGCCGAACGAAATATCACGCGCGTCGAACGAGCCGGTGCAGCCCAATCAACCCAAACCGGAGGACGTCGGCAAGTTCGGCTTGCAGGTGCAGGATTTGACCAAGGAAGTCGCGGAACGATTACACCTCGACACAAAACAGGGTGTCATCGTCACCGACGTGGCCGACAACAGTCTGGCTTCGCAACAGGGCATCGAGCGCGAAGATGTAATCACTGAAGTCGACGGCAAGCCGGTGCCAGACGTGAAAGCGTTCCGCGACGCGCTCAACAAAGCCGATCCGAAA
>JBEEGY010000193.1:0-4891 GCA_041167145.1 Verrucomicrobiota bacterium | reverse complement strand
CTCGTGGGCGGCGATGGTGACGTAAAATATCACCTCGGTTATCGCACCGTGCGAAAACTTGGATCGGGCGCTGAAGTGGAGATTCGTCTCTCCGCCAACCCGAGCCACCTTGAAGCGGTCGATCCGGTAGTGGAAGGGACAGCGCGGGCGCGCCAGCGCATTCGCGGCGACATGGAACACCGCCGCAAGGTTTTGCCACTACTGGTGCACGGCGATGCAGCTTTCGCCGGCCAGGGGATCGTGGCGGAAACGCTGAACATGTCGCAACTGCACGGTTACGGCACGGGCGGCACGGTCCACGTGGTCGTAAATAACCAGATCGGTTTCACCACGTTGCCGGAAGACGCGCGCTCCTCCATGTACGCGACTGACATTGCCAAGATGATCGAGGTGCCAATTCTTCACGTGAACGGGGACGATCCTCTGGCCGTAAAATTCGTGACCGAAATGTCGCTCGATTTCCGCCAGGAATTTGGACGTGACGCGGTCATCGACATGTATTGCTACCGCCGTTACGGCCACAACGAAGGCGACGAGCCGGCGTTCACGCAACCGGACCTGTACGCTAAGATCGACAAGCGACCCTCCGTTACGCAGCTCTACAAACACGAGTTGCTGGAGTCTGGCGTATTGAGCGACGATGACGCGGCCTCGCTCGAAACAGAATTTGAGCTTCGTCTCGAAATGGCGCTGGAAGAGGTAAAATCGCTCGAGAAAAAGAAAACGGGCGAGCAGGCGAAATTCAAGGAATCGACCGCGGTTTTTCAACCTGAATACACAAGCTCGTCGGTATCCACGGCCATCACTGAGAAAACGTTGCAAACAATTGTCGATGGCCTGACGCGCGTGCCGGAGGGCTTCAATCTTCAGCCCAAGGTAAAAAGGATTGTGATCGACCATCGCCGCAAAGTTTTCGAAAACGGCGGGCCCTACGAATGGCACTATGCTGAAGCGCTTGCTTTTGGTTCGCTCCTTCTCGAAAAGATCCCGGTCAGGCTGTCGGGCCAGGATAGTTCGCGCGGAACCTTCAGCACGCGTCACTCCGTTCTTTACGATGAGAAGACGGGTGAGCCGTACTTGCCGTTAATGCATCTGGCCGAAAAACAGGAGCGTATTTGCGTTTACAACAGCCTCCTCTCCGAAGCGGCCGTGCTCGGATTCGATTACGGTTATTCGCTCGATTACCCAAACATGCTGTGTTTGTGGGAGGCGCAGTTCGGCGACTTCGTGAATGGCGCGCAAACCATCAGAGATCAATTCATCGTCTCGGCCGAATCGAAATGGCAACGGCCGAGCGGGATTGTTTTGTTATTGCCGCATGGTTACGAAGGTCAGGGGCCGGAGCATTCCAGCGCCCGGCTCGAGCGCTTTCTGCAAGCCTGTGCCGAGGACAACATTCAGGTCTGTAACCCGACCACTTCCGCCCAATATTTTCATCTCCTGCGCCGGCAGGTTAAACGCAATTTCGTCAAGCCGCTCATCGTCATGACGCCGAAAAGTTTGTTGCGCGCTGAGTTCGCTTCGTCGCCGGCGAAAGATTTCACCAATGGCCGTTTCGAAGAAATCCTTGCTTCGCCACAAGCCGGACCGGCGAACAAAACGAAACGTGTAATTTTTTGTTCGGGGAAAGTTTATTACGACCTGTTGAATTACCGCGACTCGCGCAAGATCGACAATGCCGCCATCATTCGAATCGAGCAATTGTATCCGCTCGATGAAAAGAGACTGCGCGAAAATATCAAACCGTTTCCAAAAACGGCGCAACTCGTCTGGTGCCAGGAAGAATCGCAGAACATGGGGGCGTGGACTTTTATGGAGCCACGTCTCCGGACCATGTTCAAACGCGAGATCGCGTACGCGGGTCGTAATGCCAGCGCTAGTCCCGCGGTCGGTTCGCTGGCCTTGCACAAACGCGAGCAAGCCTGTGTGATCGAGGAAGCGTTTACCGTTTAGGCTGTAAACATTTCGGACTACTTACTGATACGGCGACCAAAAAGTCGAGTCCGCAACTTCAGCGAGTGCGTTCTTAGTATTGGTTGGCACGCGCGGATATTTATCCACGGTAAAGCTACGGTAACGATTTCCGAGAATGTCGCGGCCAGTGTTATACAACCTTGTCTTGGTTTTTATATATGGCTTCAAATCGGTGAAGGTTGGATTGTTGCCGCCAATCTTGTTGTTTTCGATCGCGTATTGATCAATCGCGTCAGAGATGAGGCGCAAGTCCTCGAGCACGCGGGTCGCTTGCGACCGTTTTCGCGCGCGCAGAAAACTGGGAACAGCTATGGCAGCCAAAAGCGCGATGATTGAAGCCACGATCATTATCTCAACCAAAGTAAAGCCGCTCTGAGGATACTTCCGGGTCATCTTTTTCCTATTCACCAGTAGCATCGAGAATAGCAATTTTTTAGCCATGTCGAACCTGCGTTGCTCTCTTTGACCCTCTTTTCATTGGTGACTCGCCATTTTTTGAGCTAGATAGCGGCGGCATGAGCATCGAAGTAAAAATCCCCGCCGTTGGCGAATCGATCTCCAGCGGCGTTGTCTCGGTCTGGCATAAAAAGTCGGGTGATTATGTGAATGCGGGCGACGCGCTCTTCACTCTCGAGACGGACAAGGTTTCTACAGAGATAACCGCGGAAAAACCCGGCGTCCTCGAGACAATGGTCAACGAAGGCCAGGAGGTGAAAATCGGCGAGGTCGTCGCCACTATCGACGACTCGAAGACGGCTCCCGCAAAATCCGAACCGGCGGAAAAGAAAGCGCCGTCTCCGTCCAAGTCTGCGGAGAGAAATGAAATATCGTCGGGTGACAAAAATCTTTCGCCGGCCGTGCGGCGCATTGTGGAAGAAGAAGGTGTCGATACAAAGAGCGTCAGCGGGACAGGCAAAGACGGACGGCTTACAAAAGGCGATGTTCTAGAAGCGGCGCAGAGTAAATCTGTGGCTGACGCTAGTGATGCCGGTCCGGCTCGGACCGTCGCGGGGAAGCCAACTCCGAAAGTCTTCGCGAGCGGGCAGGCTTCCCCTACAGCTGCGGCGCCGGCACAAGAGCGACCGTCGACTGACGGACGCTTCACGCGCAGGAAGATGTCGCCATTGCGGCGCAAGATTGCGGCGCAACTTGTCATGGCACAGCACACCGCCGCCATTCTCACCACTTTTAACGAATGCGACATGAGTGCCGTCCAGGATTTGCGAAAAAAATCCCAAGACGCATTCACCAAGAAACACAGCGTCAAACTCGGATTCATGTCCTTCTTTATTAAAGCGGCCGTTGAAGCGCTCAAAGCCGTGCCGCCGCTAAATGGACGGATTGAGGATGAAGATTTTATCGAGAACCATTTCTACGACATTGGCGTCGCGGTGGGGACGGAACGCGGCCTGATCGTGCCGGTTGTGCGCGACGCCGACAAAAAAAGTTTCGCCGATCTCGAGGGCGATATTGCCAACTACGCCGCAAAGGCGCGGGAAGGTAAATTAAAAATCGAAGATTTGCAGGGCGGCACGTTTACTATTTCAAACGGCGGCGTTTACGGATCGCTCTTGAGCACTCCGATTTTGAACCCGCCGCAAAGCGGGATCCTCGGTATACACAAAATCATGGACCGGCCGGTCGCACTTAACGGCAAGGTTGAAATTCGGCCGATGATGTATCTGGCCCTCAGTTACGATCACCGCGCCGTCGACGGCAAGGAAGCCGTCACCTTCCTCATTAAGGTGAAAGAATGCATCGAGGATCCGCAAAAGTTGCCACTGGATTTTTAACTTTACGATGTCAAGCGAGTGCGCACGTCTGGCTCTGCGGCCCTCACCCTACGCTCTCCCTCAGGGAGAGGAGGACGCGTTAGCGCCAGGTGAGGGACGGATCGAGAGAATTCCTCGTTTCTCTTCTGAAACAGTAAGAGATTCCTCCACCTCGCTTTGCTTCGGTCGGAATAACAGAATAAAAAAGTATGGATAAATTTGATGTCGTTATCATCGGCTCGGGGCCCGGCGGATATGTCGCGGCAATTCGCGCCGGTCAGCTTGGGCTCAAAACCGCGATCATCGAAAAGGACAAGGAGCTCGGCGGCACTTGTCTGAATGTTGGTTGCATTCCAAGCAAGGCGCTGCTCACTTCGAGCGATCATTTTGTGTTCGCAAAGAAGGAAGCACAGAAACACGGCATCGTGATCGACGAAGTACATGTCGATCTTGCCAAGATGCAGCAGCGCAAAGACAAGGTCGTGAAGACGATGAACAGCGGCGTGCGCGCGCTCATGAAGACGAACAAGGTGACGACCTTCGAAGGATTCGGCACGATCACCGGCCCTGGAAAAGTTTCGATCAAATCGTCAAGTAGCCCCGCCACGGCGGGGCAGGAGATTGAGACGAAAAACATTATTATCGCGACCGGCAGCGTGCCGATCGAATTGCCCTTCGCGAAGTTCGATGGCAAGACAATCGTCAGCAGCACTGAAGCCCTTACCTTTAACGAAGCGCCGCCCAGACTGCTCGTCATCGGGGCGGGTGCAATTGGCCTGGAGCTCGGTTCGGTCTGGAGCCGGCTCGGCTCGGAAGTGACTATGCTCGAATTCCTGCCGCGAATCGCCATCGGTTTCGATCTCGAATTATCGAATCTGCTGCAGCGCTCTCTGACCGCGCAAGGCATGACGTTTCATCTCGAAACCAAGGTGACCGCGGTCAAGGTCGAAAATGGGCGTGTCACTGCGACTGCGACAAAAGGAAACGAAGAATTAAAGTTCGAGGCGGACAAGGTGCTTGTTTCGGTTGGACGCCGTCCGTTCGCGGACGGTGTCGGCGCGGAGAAAGTCGGCGTCGAGGTGGACGAGAAAAAACGAATCAAGATCGACAATCACTTTCGCACCAATATTGAAGGCATTTATGCG
>JBEEGY010000192.1:0-3334 GCA_041167145.1 Verrucomicrobiota bacterium | reverse complement strand
GAGCGACCCGAGAGTTATCGTATTCTGCAAAAGCTGCACAAGGTCGATCCGCCCAAGCGCTTTGAATTGACCGCCGCGCCGCCGGGTGAATTTTTGACCGCGCAACAACTTTTCGAGCGTTACTCCGCCATGGGCACGGCCGAATTGGCCAAAGCCAACGGCGAACTGGCGCGCAATTACATTCGCAATTTTCAACAGGTGCGCGGCTTGGTCCCCTACATCATCGGCCGATACACGATCATGGAAGCACGCGAACTCGGGAACGGGGACATTTTCACTTCCGGCATGGTCGCGCTGACCGATGCGTCCGAGCACGGCCAGGTTCTGATGGAACACATTTATCCGGCCGAGCCCCAGGCCGTGCCGCTCATGAAACAAACGCTTAACCCCGGTTTGGAAGTTAAACTCGAACGCACTCACGATCTTTCCGCGGTGATCCATGTTGAGCGGCTCGGGGACGGGCGTTTGATGCTCACCGCTATTCCGTTGCTTTACGGCACATACACAGTCACCAAGGGAACGGGAACTTTTACCCTCGAGCCCCCGCTCGATCTCAATCTTGAAGCCGGTTGGCCCTTGTATAAAGATTCGTTGCGGCGCAAAGCCGAAATCCGTTTTGCATCGTATCGACAGCAAACGCCCGCGGCCGAAGCCGCTGTTGCGATCCCCGGACTTGCCCCGAGTGGAACTCCGCCGCCCGCCGGAAATGAATTGGTCCGCGTGGAACCGGCCATAGCGGTGGAAGCGCCGAAAGTCGCGGTGGCACCCGGTAAGATCGACAAGCACGCCAAGGCAACCCCAACACCGAAGGGTGGAAAGCTGGCGAAAAATCAAAAAGCTGCACCGACACCTGCGCCTCATGCAACCGTCGCGCCGCCGCCAGCGGTTGCACAACCTGCGCCTTCGGCGACGCCGATGGCGGTAGCGGCCGCTTCGCCACCGCCAAAGCCTGCCATCACGGAATCGGTCGCACCGAAGGCTCCGCCGGCCAGTCCGCCACCCGCGGCACTTCCACCGCAGCGCGTCGCAGTTGCTTCGCCGCCCCCGGTCGCGACTCCAGTTCCGGCTTTGCCCGCACAGCCAGTTCCCGCAGATGCGTCAGGCAACGCGCTCGCCTCCACGGCTGGCGGCGGCACGTGGAAAACTTTCCCGGCCGGCAAGATGCCCTTGGGCCGGCTCATTGGCACCAACGATCTGAAGGATATTGCTGATCGCGGAATCGTCGGTGAACGAGTCTATTTGAAGGGCCAATTCGTTGTGAATTTTTCCGATGCGAATCGCGCGGTTCTTCGTCCTCGATCGAAACTAACCGAGACGGTTCTGCATTTCGGAGCGGGCTCGTCCACGCGCATCATTGTCGATTTTCCCGCCGGTTACACTCCGCCGCAGCGAGGATCGAGCGTCAACCGGGATGAAGCGCGTCCCTACGAAATCACCGAGGTGAAAAAGCAGGATGATGGGCAGCTCAATGTCTTCGTGCGCGAAATCATGCAGTAAGAATTAGCGGGCGCGCGATCGCAGAATCATTTTGCCATCGCGCACCTCGATTGTTCCGACATTGGAGGTGTCGCGGAATTCGGAGAGATAATTCCCCAGCGGTCGCGAATCGTATTTCCAATTCAACAGATCCGATGGCAGCGACTCGCCATTGATTGTGATCGCGCTCAGTCGCGGATGATTCACATCCTGCGTGCCGTCAAACTGAATGCTCACGTCCGCGTTCGCATAATAACCTTTCTGGCGAATGTATTGCTGGAGCGGAACGCTCAACTGAAAACGCAGCCGATTCCCTTCCATGGAAACAAACGCGCGCCCGCGCAAATCCTTGTTGTCAGCGATCAAACTGTTCAAATCGTTTGCCGTTAATTCAATCTCGGCCGCCTCATGCCGGTCGATGGTCGCTTCGAAATTTCCCCACCGTTGTTTAACCGCTTCGATTTCCAACGGCGGTGCCTGATATGTTGGCAGGTCTCGAGGCGCCTCCGCTAACACGTGGGTTCTCTTCGCCCAAAAGGCGCCACGCAAAAGAGCCGAATGGTGCCGATAACCCCAGTAAAGGCCGGCGCAACAGGCAACGATCAAAAGAAAGGCGAAGACGAGAAAAATGAGGCAGCCTTTGGCAAAGCAACCCATTCCTCGCTGCGGCAGTGGCGGTTCGATCCAGGTATTAGCCATGACTCTCTCGCTTTTGATTGTCGATCCTGGCCTGAGCGTCGATCAATTTATCGTAAACGCTGCGCAATCCCTCCGAGAGCACGCGCGTCCCGGTGAGAATCGGCATGAAGTTCGTGTCGCCATTCCATCGCGGCACGATATGCACATGCAAATGGTCCGCCACGCCCGCGCCGGCGCATTCGCCCAGATTCAGCCCCACATTGAAACCTTGCGCCTTTATCGTTGCACGAAGCAGCGCCTGACCGTGCGTCACCAGGTTCCAAAGTTCGAGCACCTCGTTATCGCCCAGTGATGCCGGATCTGCCGTCTTCCGATAGGGCACCGCCATCAAATGCCCGACCGTATAAGGATAACGGTTCATTATCAGGAACGCATTCTTGCGTCGAGTAACGACAAGATGCGCGGCGTCATCGCTCGTCCGCGCCGCTTCCATAAGGAAATCCGAGTTCCGCTCACGCTCGAAATATTCGTAACGCCACGGGGCCCAAAGTGTTTCCATTTCTTCCTTGGGAAATTCCATCGTGATTTGAGAACGCTAAATTTCTGTGTCCGAAAGTCGAGCAGGCATTTTCCCGTGCGGCCCGTCCACTCGGTCATCCCGAACAAAGGGGTCGCGACCGGGCGGAGCGTCGACCTCACATTCGGAGTTCCCGTTTACTTGGATCGAGTGTGAAAAAAATGTCCGCGCGAGATCCTCCGCTCCGCTCCCTTCTGTCATCCCGAATCCCGCCGTGGCGGGATGAGGGACCTCACATTCGGAGTTCGCGTTTCCTTGGATCGAGTGTGAAAAAAGTGCCTGTGAGAGATCCTTCGCTCCCGCTCAGGATGACACTTCGCCGTCGGAGCCGGAGAGAAATTACCCCAGCGTTAAAACGCTGGGCTATTTTCGGCGGCAATTTCCTGGCAAATAATACGCGCTGCTCTCTCGCTCGCTCCGCCTTGACCAAGCTTTCCTACAATTCCGTCAAATTCAGAAATCATTTGTCGGCGCGCTTCATCATCGTCGAGCAATCGCGCGACCGCCACCGCGATGGCGCGCGGCCTCGCGCGATGCTGAATGAATTCCGGAACCACTTCCTTGTTGGCCAGAACATTTGGCATCCCAAGATATTTCACTTTCACCACCAAACGCGCCGCAAAATATGTCAACCACGCAACT
>JBEEGY010000191.1:0-14034 GCA_041167145.1 Verrucomicrobiota bacterium | reverse complement strand
ATTCGGCGAATGATGGCGAGCTGTTGGAAATCTTTTTCGCCAAAAACGGCCGCATCCGGGGACAGAATGTTGAACAACTTGGCGACCACCGTACAGACACCACGGAAATGCCCCGGACGCGATTTTCCTTCGAGAGTATTTGCCAACGAAGTTTCCTCGACGAACACGGACCGATCCCCCGCATACATTTCGGCCGGAGACGGCCGAAACAAAAGATCGACATCGGCATTCCGGCAGAATTCCTCGTCGATTTTCTCAGGTCGCGGATAACGCTCGTAGTCAGCGCCCGGCTCGAATTGCAACGGGTTCACAAAAATGCTGACGGCGACTTCGCCATCTTTTCCTGCCTGGTCGCGCGCGATCCGAATCAATTTGCCATGTGCTTTGTGCAACGCACCCATGGTCGGAACGAGTATTCTTCGCCGGCCGCGATCGCCGGTAAATGCTTCAGCCACTGATAAAATGGTTTTCATGCCGCGGTAATGGATGCGACACAATTTAGGATTTTCCTGCCACAAAGCGAGTTGCCTTGGACAAGTCCGGCTGCTGCCGATATCGCGGTTACAAACGGGGCCGCCGCATAAATATTGAAAACTGGTTCAACTGCGCGACTTGGACAAAATAATCACGAATCGCAGTTACCGGGGCGTCTGAACCGGCCTGTTCTGAGGCGTTGGGTTCGTGGAAACCATTCAGTTCCGTATCAAGGATGATCCAATCCGCGGTCTTGATGTCGGCGGCCATGCGAGAATTGACTCGATTGGCCGAGAACGGATTCATCTCGATGAAATAGGAAGCTGGTTCGAGTTGAGGAAGCAGGTAATAAAAGTAAACATTGTTGTAGGTCGTTCGGCGTAGATCGCGCGGGCCGATAAAAAGGCGTTGGCCCGGCTGGGATCGGCGGGCGATTTCGGCGCAGATTGTAGTGACAGTCTGAGCGTCCTTTACAGAGGTGAGCGGGAACTCCCGTTTGCCGGCGCGGGCTGCATACTCGGGGAGCTGAGAGAGCGCGAGTTCGTTGCGCAACGCTAGGCTGACGAGTTCGGCGGGCCGAGGGCAAATCGAAAAGAGTACGCTAAGGCAGGCCACCGTCGTTACTCCGGCGAACAACGAAGAGAGTGTGCGCTTTCCCGCAAATGTAACTACCGCTGCTGCCAAAACAGGCAGCCAGGCAATCGTTACCGGCGCGGACATTGCCACATGAAAATCGTCGGACCGTTGAAAAGCCTGCGGCAACGTGAACGCGCCCAAGCATCCGAAAGCAAGCAGCGCGACACGATCGCGGTCCGCATGTTTCTGCCAGACCGCTAGCCCACTGCAAAGGATAATTAACGCGATCGCGCCCGCCATTGCCCAAAGAACTGCTGTGTTTGGAGAACCTTCGCCAAAGAGAGGCAACCTCCGACCAGGATTTGAATAAATGACGGGGTAAAGGAAAAGATTTTCGAGCGCTAAGCGCGGGCCGGCGCCAATGATCCAAATGAGCAAGGGCGCGCAACCAGCCGTCATCCCGATCGCAAAGGTCCAGAATCCTTTTCGGTTCAGTAAAAAGAGAAGGATTGCGGCCGCGACCAGCACGGCCGGCGCGATGTCGATTCTAAACATGATGGCAACTCCAGCTGCCAAACCAGCCAGCGCGACACCAAGTCTGCGATGGCTTGCAGTCAACGACCGAGAAAGCAGACTAATCGACGTGGTAGCAAGCGCGAGCGCCATCACCCAGGCGTTTGCGAACAGCCAGAGCGGAAGTAGCAAAAACATGGCAAGGGCGACGGCGCCGCCGGCCGCGATTTTGCCCCAGGGTCGCGCGGCAAAATATAAGGCCGCAAAGAAAGCAAATCGATAAACGAATCCGACCATGCGTTCTGCGGTGACCGTTGTTCCGAAAAAACGAAACGCAGCGGCCAGTGCGCAAAGATTGGCCGGGCCATAAAATGTTTCGAAATCACGATACGGCATTTTGCCGCGTAACATCAGCTCTGGATAGACAAGTAACGATGCCTCATCCATGCGCGACCCTCCGACATACAATCCTGGGCGATACAAAAACACTGCAGCCGTCACTATGAGAGCGATAACTATAGCTTCAGTGACGATGGCGAAGAACCGCTTACGAGAAAATCGGAGCATGTTCGAAGGTTATCAACCTCCAGCAGTTCACGTTCCGTAGGCCAGCCAGAACGCGTTCGCAGCTCCACCCTTAAGTCTTCTGTTCCATCCAAATCGCCTGTCGCGCGAAATGGAATTTCCGGTGATGGAAGTTTCGCCAGCCCGCCCTTTTTGTGAGTTCATGCATTTCGGTAACGGAAAATGCGCGCACCGCGGAAACTCGACCATCATAGCGCGTCATAGGCTCGCGAAAAATGAGCGCGGTCAAAAGATAGACGCCGACGCTTGCGAGAAGTCCACGCCGCAGATCGGAGACGAGGACAAACTTGCGTGAAAGCTCCCGGCAGTGTTTCAGCAGACGCACCGCGTCTGCCTCGCTGAAATGATGAAGTGCCAGCGAATTGAGGACGATGTCGTAGCGCTCGGGCGGCTGCCATTCGAGAATGTTCGCCTGCACGAAAGAGATTTCGGGATAAGCACTGCTCAATCTTTTTGCGATTTCGAGCGTAGCCGCTTGTTGATCGAGCGCATCGATTTGAACGGTCGCCCCCAGCTTGCGCACAAAATCGACAATCAATCGCGGAATGTCGCCCGACCCCGTAGCAAGATCGACCATACGCAAGCGATCGCCCGGCTTGATCCATCGTCGCATAAACCGAAGCACGATCGCATGGCTGCCGAAGTAACGGTTGAGTTGACGAAGATTCCGGAGATCTCGTTCCAGCTCAGTCGAAACCGGCTGCGGCCGATCCATCAACTCCGGCTCAGCCGGATCGAACTTTCTCTTCACTCCAGAAGGATGAATCAGGAAAATACGAACGCAGGAAAAAATTTCAGAGGAAGAACAGGAGGAGTTAGCCTCGATCCTTTTTCCTGTTTTCCTGCTTTCCTGATTGATCTAAGAAACTTTGCCAGGATTCCGGCAACGTTGCCGTTTCGACTTCGCTCGCTATGCGGCCTTCGAACTCCGGCCGGAAAATCGTGCTCGTGCCGTAAACCATAATCACATCTTCGGACCCTTCCGCGCGAATTGCGTGCGCGACGCCCGGAGGCACAACTACTCCTGCATTGTTGGAGCCGCGATGGTTATCACCCTCGACGAAAAAGCGCATTGTGCGCGATGGCAGTCCGGCACGCACGTCGTGCAAAATCATTTCAGCCCTGCCCTGTACAAAGAACATAACGTCCCACTGCTCCTCGTCATAACGCCGGAGCGAATAATTCGTTGGCTCATTCACGAATAAACGTTTCAACCATTTCTGCGCAGTCGTCCCCGCCGGAATGTTCGGCGGATGAATATGAAAACCCTTCGCGCTGCCGCCGAACATGCGCGCCGTCGCCCATTGGGCCGGCCAGAATCCGATATTTGCCAAAATTCCTTCATCGCGCCGGACAAATTCCCCGAAAACCCCGCGATAACGTTGCGGATGAACCTGTCTCGAAAAAATCTCCACGCCGGGAATCCAGACCTTTTTCGTGTCCGGCTTGCGGGGATCAAGCCTGGCCAGCTCGCCAGCATCGACTCCGTTTTGCGCGAGGCGCTGCGGGAACGATCCGGCTTTGTAATTACGAGAACTGAGCGCAGCCTGGGCGCCATCGCTCAAACCGGCCCACAAATTCTTGTCGCGCTTGTTCATGTTGATTTTAGAAGGAGCAGGTCAGTTGCCTAACGAGAAATCGGCTCGGGCGCGAGAAAGATTTGAGTTGTAGTACGGATCGTGCGCCAGAACAGGCGCCCAACGCTTACGCATGATCTCGGCGCAGTGATTGCTTGCCGCGCCGGAGCGCTGCGAAGGCGGGTCGATCTTATCCTCACCGCGGGACGCATGCTGATAAAGTTTGGCGAACGGAGTGTAAACGATCAGATACCCAGCGCATCGCATCTTCAGGCAAAGATCGACATCGGCCAATTCGATCGGCAACTCTTCATCGAAACCCCCCACTTCCTGAAGGACCTCGCGCCGCGTCAAAAGACACGCGCTGGAGATTGCGCTGTAGTTGCGAGTGATCTGCAATTGCCGAGAAACGCCCGGATCTTCCGCCGGAAAGCCGCGAAACGCCGACTGCGCTTCGCCATCACTACCAACAACCAGGCCGGCATGTCCGATTGTGTTGTCTGATGAGATCAATTGCGCGCCGACTGCGCCGACTTCCGGACGCTGCACATGTTCCGCCATTAAGGTGAGCCAATCGATTTCTATCGGTTCAACGCTGCTGTCGAGAAACAAGATCCAGGGACTATGAGTGTTTTTTATAGCAAGGTTACGAGCGGTACTCGATTTGCCGTCAAGATCGACAATCTCAATTTCAAAATTTGGATAGTTGGTTTTTTCTGAGAGTATCGAATCGCGTGCCGAAGTGATGATGGAAATTTTCTGCGGACTTTCGAGGTCGCGCCTGACCCAATAAGCGTGCGTCCGCCAATCAACCGTGACGTGAGCGCGTTTGCCGGTTCGTTGCAAATGTTCTTCGATCGCGCGGCGACCGGCCTCGAGCGCACCGGGTTTGCGACGAATGTTGTCCGCCACGGAATTGTCCGTCCGCCGCCAGTGATAAAGAACCCGGGACACGTGATGAATGCGATCCGTCCTCTCCATCATGCGCAAAAGAAGATCGTAATCCTGCGAGCCGTCGAATTCGGAGCGAAAGCCGTCCACTTCTTGCGCGAGCGCACGCCGGAAGGTGACAAAGTGGCAGAGGTAGTTGTAGGAAAGAAAGTAATCAGGCGACCAATCGGGTTTGAGCATGGGCGAGGCGAAACCTTCCGCCGTCAATTTGTCTTCGTCAGAATAGATAAGATGGACATCGTCATTTGTTTGCAAGACGTGGGCGGTTTGGAAAAGTGCGTCGGGCTCAAGCAAATCGTCGTGGTCAAGCAGAGCGATCCACTCGCCGCGTGCCTGGGCGAGGCCGTCGTTAGACGCAGCGGAGATTCCGCCGTTTGATACGCGACGAATCACTTTAATACGTGGGTCGCGTTGCAGGATTTGGGACAAACAATCGATTGTCGCTCGTTCCCTGGAAGCGTCATCAATCAAAAGCAACTCCCAATTTTCGTAAGCTTGGGCGACGACCGAATCGACCGCTTCGTGCAGCCACTCCGCGGGCGTGTTGAAAACCGGCGTGATGATGCTGATGAGCGGTCGAACAGAAAATGCGCGGGATTCGCGCCGCATCCTTTCGACATCCGCCGGCGACGGACGATGTCGATCCAACCAGACCTGGTATTCGGTCGCGCCACTTTTCGGCGACGCCTCGCGCGGAAAAATCAATCGTTGGAAAAATCGGAACGGAGCGAGCAATATTCGTCCGAGCTTGCGCTCGGGAGATTTGCGTAGCGCCTGTTGCTCTCGTTTCAGACGCTTCAAATCGCGTTGCGCTTCCCTAAGTTTCAGGATTTTTTCTTCGAGCCGAGCGATATGGGCGTCCGCGCCGGCCAGCTCGGCACTGCGCACGTGCAAAGTGCGTTGAAGTTCGCGGACTTCAACGCGAAGACGCGACACAGTCGACTCGAGCGCCAAAGGATCTTCCGCCGTGCGATTTGGAGCGGTTTGCAACACCGCATATTATATTAATTGAAGCGCGGCGCAGGCAATTTTACGATGTCGGCGATTTGCAATCATTCCGCATCTTGATTCGCGCAAGCAACTGGCTCGGCGACTCGGTCATCAGCGTCCCCGCAGTGCGCGCGATTAAGGCCGGCCGGCCGGAAGCGTATATTATGATCGCCGCCCCGAAGAAAATCGCCGCGCTTTGGAAGCTCGTTCCGGAAGTTGACGAAATTATTCCGATACCGCATCGCCGGCTTTTCTCGACGGTCCGCTTGATTCGTCAGCAACCTGGTTTTGATGTCGCTATTCTCTTTCCCAATTCGTTACGCGTGGCACTGGAAGTCTGGCTGGCCGGGATTCCGAGGCGCGTTGGTTATCGCGGCCATTTTCGCAGCTGGCTACTAAACCAGATCGTACTGGAACCTGCCAAAGCCGGTCCACCGCAACATCAAGCCTTTCGCTATTTGCACATCGCGCAACACGTGGGTGCTGAAATCACGGGCATTGATCTCTCGCTCAGACAGAAAACGCCTAAAGCCCAACGCCCAACGCCCAACGCCTACCGTCCAAGCTCCTCTCAACTCTCAACTCTCAACTCTCAACTTCTTATTGGCCTCTGTCCGGGCGCCGAATACGGACCGGCGAAACGATGGTTACCGGAGCGATTTGCCCAAGCGGCAAAAATGATCGCGGAACAGCGCGATGTGAAATGGGTTCTCTTTGGTACGAGGAGAGATGCCGAGATCGGCAAAAAGATTTGCGAGACGCTCGGCGATAGTTGCATTAACCGAATCGGGCAAACCACACTCGAGCAGCTCATCGATGAACTGCGCCAATGCCGGTTGCTCCTAACGAACGACACAGGCACGATGCACCTCGCGTCGTTGATCGGTCTATCGGTGGTCACAATTTTCGGATCAACGGAGCCGCATCTAACCGGGCCACTGGGTGGGGGTCACGCTATCTTGCGGCATCAAGTTGAATGCAGCCCGTGTTTTTTGCGGGAGTGCCCGATCGACTTTCGCTGTATGAAGGCCGTGAGCGTGGAAGAAGTAGTCGACGCTGTGTCGACGATTCTGGCAACATCGACATCGCCCTCTCGCGCGCCGATTCGGTCTTGACGCAAGGCGACGTCGACGATTGGCGTTGATTTCAAAGACGCTTACGGAATGATTGCTCCGCATGTTTGCCATTAATGCGCCGCGCATTCGCACGGAAGTGCGAGTGATGTTTTTCGACACAGACTGCGGCGGAGTGGTCCACAATATCGCGTATCTGCGCTTCATCGAAGTTGCGCGCACTTTGCTGGCCGAAGAACTCGGTCTCGGCCTCGCCGAAATGGCCGAAAGCCAAAAATATCCCGTCGTGGTACGAACGGAGATTGATTATCGCAAAGGAGCGAAGCTCGGAGACCGCCTGGTGGTCGAAGGCTGGCTCGACCAATTGGAGCGCGTACGGTTCTGGTGCGCATTTCGAATTGTTCGGCCGCAAGATGACGCGTTGATTGCCGAGTGCCGGCAGATGCTTGCTCTCATTGAAATGCCAGCGGCCAAACTGCTTCGTTTACCGGACGGGTGGGAAAAATATCGGCACGGTGAAAACCGCTGACTCCAGCGCATAACTAAACATGGTGGCTGGCGCTCGCACTTTCAGCATTGAAGAAACGCTTCTCGACCCCCCGGCGCTTCCGCCGCCGCCGCTGCGCCACGCGCTTTTTGTTTCTCTGATCGCGCTGGCCGGGTTGCTGCACCTGGCAACGATCGGTTGGGGTGACCTTTATGGACAAACCGAAGGTCAATATGCCGGCGCCGCGCGTGAGATGATTCAATCCCGGCATTGGTTGCTGCCGACGAACGACGGCGTGCCGCGTTTGCGCAAACCGCCCATGCTCTATTGGTTGCTCATTGCGTCCTTCAAGGCTTTCGGAATCAATGCCGCGGCGGCCCGCCTGCCGATCGCGCTGTCGGTGATGGCGACGGTTGCGCTGACGTTTCTAATCGGCGAACGGCTAACCGATTACTGGCGCGGTTTTCTGGCTGGCCTCATTTATCTTTGTTCATGCGGAACGTTTTTGCTGGCTCGAATCATAATGCCGGAGCCGGTATTCAGCGCTTTCATCGCCGGCGCTATTTTCTGCGCGTTGTGCGGTTATCGGCGACGACGTTTCCGCCGTATGTGGTTCCTTGGTTTTTGGATTTGTTGCGGCTTTGCTTGCCTGACCAAAAGTTTGCACGGCCTCATCTATCCGGCCGCGGTGGTTCTTTTGCTGGCGGTGTTTTACAGGGAAGCACGTATCCGGTTTCGAATCCTTATCCATTGGAGTTACATCGGACTTTTCCTGTTCCTAGTGTTGCCCTGGTACATCTGGGCGGAGTCACATTTTCGGGGATTTTTCAATCAACTCATCGGGATCGAGTGGTTCAATCACCTGTTCAGTGCGGCGACCGGCGGCGATGACGGCGTGCCTCGATTGCAATTCCTGGGTCTTCATCTGGCCTGGTGGTTTCCATGGTCGATTGTAATCTTGCCTGGACTCGTGTTTGCGTGGCGACGAGTGATTCGACCGCGCGAGATCGAATTCGCAGATGCCCTGCCGCTTTGTTGGATGGGCGCAATCTTTCTTCCGCTGCTGGTCCTCGGGCAACGCCAGGATTACTATTCCATGAGCATGTGGAGCGCGTTCGCGCTTTGGGCTGCTACGGCGTGGCGCAGAATGCCACGACGGCTGCGTATGGTCGGGGCGAGCATGCTGACCTTAATCGGGATATTCGTCGGCACTTTGACATTGTTACTCCCGCGTTTGCTGCGAGCCGCGGAAGAGAGCTGGAAAGAGTTGGACACTAGTTGGACAACTTGGCGAGCGCTGGGGCACCTCCCCAATACCGTCTGGTGGGCTTTGCGTCCGATGTGGGCGACACTCAGCGTTTCTCTGATAATTTTTTCACTGATTGCGATCTATCTCATCGTGACGCGGAGACAACGGCTGGCCGCGATCACCATCGCCGCAGGAATGATTCCGATCGGACTATGCATGATCGATGGCGTGGCTCGGGCGGCTCCGAATTTTTCCCTGGCGGATGCGGCGCGTTTTCTCAATCCAAAGCTCGATGAAAACACCGAAGTGATTTACGAGGGATCACTCGATGCCGGCAGCAGCCTCGTTTTTTATCTTAACCGAAAGTTTTACATCGTGAATCAACCCCAAGACAACGAGATGCACCTCGGCTCTGAGATGGCCAGGGTTTTCCTGAACGAGGAGGGCGTTCTCCAGGAATGGGGCGGTTCCACCAGCATCTATATGATCATTGAAAAGGACCGCGTCCCACACTGGCGTAAACTCTTGACCGAGCGTTTTCACATTTACCATCAGGTCACGGTGTGCGGGGCCTATGTCATTCTGAGCAATCAATTATGATCGTCTCCGTTTGAAATATCTCAGGCCCGCGCTACAGTGCCGGCTCATTTTCGGAGCGAACCAATTTTTATGTCGCAACATCGCAGTCTCAAGGGAGCCAGCACAATTACAGCGAAACGAAACGTCCTGAAGCGTTTCGAGCGCGTCGAATTGCTCAAGAAACGTGGTCAATGGAAGGAAGGCCGCCGCGTCGTCGGTCTGCCCAAAACCAAGCCCGACGTCTGACGCTGTTGAGCGGTTGAGATGTTGAGCAGTTGAGCGGATTCCGCATTTCTTTCTTCTCAACGCCTCAACTAATCAACCACTCAACTTCCCTTGCGCCTGAACCGATTCCTTGCTGCTGCCGGGATCGGCTCGCGCCGGCATTGTGACGAATTGATCGCCGACGGGCGCGTCACGATCAACGGACAGACCTGCACCAATTTCAGCGCGCAACCTGGCGATCGCGACCACGTGAAGGTCGATGGCAAGCTCGTTCGCATGGAACGGCCGCTGCACATCGCCTTGCACAAGCCGGCTGGATTTGTTTCAACGCGAAAAGATCCCCGCGCGCGCGACACCATCTTTGATCTGCTACCTGCAAAGTTCCCGCGCTTGTTCAACGTGGGCCGGCTGGATGCGCAGAGTGAAGGGCTGTTGATTCTGACAAACGACGGTGATCTTGCGCAGCGCCTAATGCATCCCCGCTATAAGATCGACAAGGAGTATGAGGTGACATTGGACCGCGCATGGGACCCCGCGCTTACGCCAAATCTGCTCCGCGGAATATTGATTGATGGCGAACGCGCCCGAATTGCACAGCTGCATGCGCGCCGGCCCACTCACTTGCGCGTGGTTTTGCGCCAGGGAATCAATCGCCAAATCCGTCGCATGTTCGAGACATTCGGCTACCGCGTCGAGGACCTCGTGCGAACACGAATCGGAAATTTACGCCTCGCTGATTTGCCGCGTGGTCATTGGCGCGCCTTGACGAAAAAGGAAATAGAATCTCTGAGACGAAAATGAAGATTGCTGGTTGCTGCGCATTGATCACCGGAGCGTCGGCCGGACTGGGCCGGGAGTTTGCGCGACAGCTGGCCGGGCGCGCCGGCGCCCTCGTATTGGTGGCACGGCGCGAGGAACGATTGCATCAGTTGCGAGATGAACTAAC
The DNA here is from genome assembly GCA_041167145.1 of Verrucomicrobiota bacterium. Classification (GTDB taxonomy): domain Bacteria; phylum Verrucomicrobiota; class Verrucomicrobiia; order Chthoniobacterales; family UBA10450; genus Palsa-1382. The sequence continues at coordinate 3,809 of JBEEGY010000191.1, read as the reverse complement.
AAAGTGCGACCCGAACCTGCATGTGCACATTCGCAGGACCGATCTCGCGGGTTCTGCCGGAGTCAACGACTTGATCGCCTGGCTCGAGGCCGAAAAGATCGATGTCGATCTTTTAATCAACAACGCAGGTCTGGGCGATCTCGGGCATTTCGCCAAGATCGATCCGGCGCGGCTCGATCAGATTCTCTCAGTGAATATTGTCGCACTCACCAGACTCACGAGAAAACTGCTTCCCGGAATGCTATCTCGAAAGCGTGGTGCAATTTTGAACGTCAGCTCATCGGCGGGATTTTTGCCGATTGCCGGCTTCGCGGTTTACGCAGCGAGTAAAGCTTATGTCACCAATTTTTCGGAGGCGCTACGGGCTGAAGTGCGCGGCCAAGGCGTGCACGTTTCCGTACTCTGTCCCGGACCCGTGCATACCGAATTTATGGACGTCGCGCAGCGTCTGGGCGGCCGTCCGCACATGGCTGCACCGGAGTTGGTGCATGTCTCCGCAGAAGCGGTCGTGCGCGAGGCCCTCGCAGCTCTACAAAGGAATCAGCCGCTGGTTATCCCGGGCTTCCTTATGAAACTCGGGATGTTTTTCGTGCGGCTGACGCCGATGTCGATCTTACGGTTGGCTTCGCGAGTGACCGCGAAGCGCGACCGAAGTTAGAGACGAATCATTTGTATTTGACCGAGCAACCGTACGGCTTCGTGTTCGGATTTGACACTGGTTTGCCGGCCATCGCTTCATCAAGCGCGACTTTCACGTAGTTAGTTGAGCTCGGAATGTCGGAAGGATTCGGCGTAGCTTTGCTGTCGATCGCCCCTTCATAAACAATTTTGCCTTCGGGATTGATCACGAACATGTGCGGCGTGTTTTTGGCACCGTAGGTCTGTCCAACTTTGCCATCCGAATCGAGAAGCAACGCCGTCGATTTCGTTTTCCATTCCGTCATCTTCTTTTCAGCCTGGTCAGGCGTGAGGCTTCCTTCTTTTCCGGGAGCGGAAGAGTCAACACTCAACCAGACGACGCCCTTGCCGGTATATTCTTCTTGCAACTTTTGCATATTGCCCGGGCCGTAGTGTTTCTTCACAAACGGGCATTCTGGATTGAACCACTCCAGCACGACGTATTTGCCTTTGTATTGCGAAAGCGAATGGGCTTTCCCTTTTGAATCAGACGCCGAGAAATCCGGCGCCGTACTGCCCACCGGCGGCGAGTCGGTGGCAAAAGCGGCTGTGGCTAAGAGCGAGGTTAAGACTGCGAGCAGTGATTTTGTTTTCATAAATTATTGCGAAGCAACTTTGCGTGAGATTGTTTCAAGTTTATCCAGAATGATACTCTTCGTAAGCAACTCCGGGAAGATAATCGGGTCTTCACCATTGCCACGGTAGAGCACGTAAAGTGGGACACCCGGACGGCCAAACCGTTGCAATATTTTTGTGATGGCTGGATCACCGTTTGTCCAATCGGCCTTCATTTTCACGATGCTACGCTGCTTAAACGCGTCGCGCACCTCCGCGTTTTCGAGAACGCTTGCCTCATTGAATTTGCAAGTGATGCACCAGGCGGCTGTGAAATCGAGAAAGACATTATGTCCTTGCTCGAGCTCGGCTTGCAGCCGTTCTGGAGTGAACGGCTGCCAACCGCCTTCCAGACTCGCGCCGGTCATCTCGACTTTCGAAGAGCGAAACTTTTCGCCGATGAAATACCAGGCGCCCCATACGAGCAAAATCGACATCACTACCGCTGTGATCGCGCGCGACTTGCCCGAGGCCGACGGCGTAATGAAGGCACCTTTCATCCAACAAATCACACTCACGATGAGCAGAAAGCAGCCGGTCCATGTGACAGCGCTGAGACCGCGTTGCGCGCCGAGAACGTAAAGGAGAAACAACAGCGTCGCGAGGAGCAGAAAGCCCATGAATTGCTTTACGTGGACCATCCATGGGCCCGGCTTGGGCAAAAATCGCATCCAAGCTGGTTGCGCGCACAGAAGCAAGTAAGGCGCAGCCATCCCCGCCGCGATGGACATAAACATCGACAAGATGATTGCGGGCGACTGCGTGAAAGCGAAGCCAAGCGCGGTACCGAGATACGGTGCGGTGCAAGGCGTGGCCAGGACCGTCGCGAAAACGCCTTGAAAAAATGAGCCGGCATCACCTTCGTTTGCCGTTATCCCGAGCAATCCGCGCGTCGCGCTTTGCGGCAGCGAAATTTCAAATACGCCAAAGAGATTGAGCGCGAAGACGAGAACAACGACGCTCATGGACAGAACAAAATAGGGGTTGGTGAATTGGAATGCCCACGTGACTTGGTGGCCGGCATTCTTGAGCACTATCAAGAGCAACGCCAAACCGACAAACCACGCGAAGATTCCGGCGGTGAAGGCGAGGCCGCTGCGCAAAATCTTTTGCCGGCTTTGACCGGCGTGCTGCATGAACCCAAAGATCTTGAGCGAGATGACCGGTAAAACGCATGGCATAAGATTCAAGATCAAACCGCCAATAAATCCGAAGAAGAGGAAAGTGAGGACTCCGTGTTCCGCTAAGGGACTGGCGGGTGATGCAGTGGCGGTTGTTTCCGGGAGCTGCCAGCCAATTCGATCGTCCGCGTGGTCGTTCTGACCAAAAACAACCAGGCCTAAGATCGACAATTGATTTTGCGAGGCCGATTCAAACGGAACGCGAAAGGTAACTTCGTTGCCGGCGCGAGATTCAATTTTCGGATGGCTCACCACCACTTCGTTTTTCGGCAGCGGAAAGAAATCGACGTACGGATGACTCGCCAGAGTCGCGCTTGAGACTTTGAGCAAGAGATCTTTGCCAGCGCGGTTCCATTGCAAAGTCGCTACGTCGGCGCCGGGCCAATTCTTAGGAAGCAAATGACGAAAACGGGAAAAGAGTTCGGCATTGACCGGTGAAGACGATGTCGATCTTGGGAGTTCGAGCAGAAGATTGGCGCTTCCAGGGACGCAGATTTTTTCGCAAACCAGCCAGTTCGCGTCAGCGGACAACTTGATCTTGGCTCCTTCTATGGAAGCCGGCGGCGTGATTTCCTGGATCAATAAAACTTCGTCGTGATAGCCATAGGTTTGAATGTCGCCCGGATCGTTGAATTTCATCGGGATCGGCCACTGCAGTTCGGCGACTTTCCAGCCCGGGGGCAATTGCCATTTTAACTCGATGGGAATGCCAGCGTCGCCCGAAAACTTCCAGTAGGTATGCCAACCGGGAACCATTCGCAGTAGCAGCCCGGCCGTGAAAGGTTTGCCCGGAACAATTGCATCTGTGTCCGCCACCAGACTCGCGGCTACCAATTGCTTCCCCTCATAAACTTGGCCTCTGGCCGGCAAAGGGAAGCCGAAGATCGACAACCACACAGTCGACGCGAGCAAAATGCGCGGAGCGAACTTCATACTGCTAGTTACCACTGGCCAAACCCTGCAGCAAATTTAGTGGTTCGCCTCAACCAGTGGTTTGCGACCTGCTTTTTTATGTGTCATGCGGCCCTAGCAACCCTGTTTAAGATCGATGCCGGGTTTGAGTCATCCTGCAAAAAAAGAGTCGCCCGACGCAGCAAGCCAAAGTCACCGAGCCGCGTACCGTGAATGAGCAGAATTGGATGAAGCACGCTCTCGACAAAGCGCACACTGTCGCTCAGGAGGTCCGCAGCAACGAAAAGGCAACGAAGTTCCTCAAGCCGCTAGTTTTGGCGGACCTGCAAGGTCGACATCTCAGCCGTACGGCTGAATAGCGCGAAACAGTTGCGCGTTGGGACTACAGTGTCGGCGGCTGGTTTTGCAGAGCCTGACGAATCT
>JBEEGY010000190.1:0-4384 GCA_041167145.1 Verrucomicrobiota bacterium | reverse complement strand
GGCGTTGGCAACCCGGACGCGGAAATCATGTTCATCGGTGAAGCGCCTGGCGCGGACGAAGACGCGCAGGGCGAACCATTCGTGGGTAAAGCCGGTCAGTTGCTGACCAGGATTATACGAACAATGGGCTTCGCGCGCGGCGACGTTTACATCGCCAATGTGCTTAAGTGCCGGCCCGACATGCCGGGCGGCTCATTCGGGAACCGGGCGCCGACGCCGGTTGAGATGCAGACATGTCGACCTTACCTCATCGAGCAGATCGAGATTATTCAACCCAAGGTGCTCGTGGCGCTGGGAGCCGTGGCCGTGGAAGGTTTGCTCGGCGCGCGCGGAACGATGCGTGATTTGCGCGGCCGCTGGCATTCGTATCAAGAAACGCCCTTAATGATCACGTATCACCCGGCGTATCTGTTGCGAAATCAGGCGCCCTCGGAAAAACGCAAGGTGTGGGAAGATATGTTGCTGGTTCTGGAACGGCTGGAACGGCCGATCTCGGAGAAGCAGCGCAATTATTTTCTGTAGCGCCACGGTAGGGCGAGACTCCGTCGAGCCGACGAAACCAAACACATCATGCGCGAGTCTTCGCGGCGGGGCAGTGGTCGCCGCGCGACCAACTCGGCCGGCAATGGATAATCGTAATCGCTTAAGCGCGCGCTCATGGGAACATAGGCTTCCAGCCTGTCTCAAAGACAACAGGTAACATACCTGTTGGGCGCACAGGCTGGAAGCCGATGTTCCGACAAAGGATTTGCCGTGGGGGCTTAGTTTCTCGGCCCGACGATTGGCCGTATCTCGGCGTACTCAATGAGTTACGTTGGTAAGATGAATTCGACGGCTCCGCAGAGCGTCGCCCTACCGGAGCGCTTCCCGAAGGACTGTTTGAAACTGCTGGAACGGCCGATCTCGGAGAAGCAGCGCAATTATTTTCTGTAGCGCTCGAAGAGCGCGTCGATTTCCGACCGGGCCGCGAGCGTAATCGCGAGCGACGAAATCATGGAGCGGACTTGCTGACGTGGCACCTTAATCTGGCGATGCAACGCCGTTGCGCCGGCGTCGCGCAAAAGGGCGAGCGTACGTGCACCGATTAATGCCGGCAGCACCGTGGCGGCGCGGACGCGTCGATTTCGAATATTTTTCGCATATCGCATCCCGGATTGAATCCCTTCGTCCGCTTTCTCCATCCATTTTCGATAGATGGGCTGAAAGCGGTCCGGCTCCCGGAGGATAGCCGCCGGAGCCATTCGGATGGCGGTCAATTCCTCCTCCGGGAAGTAACAGCGGCCATGGCGAAGATCGGAACCCGCATCGCGCAGAATGTTGATGAGCTGCAATCCCATGCCGTATCGTTTCCCCAACTCGGACATTTCGAGTTCACTGAGCTTGGTGAACTTTCGGACGTGCCGAAAACAGAGGCGGGTCCAAAACTCCCCGACGCAACCGGCGACGAGATAAGTGTATTCATCGAGCTCCTCGGCCCGAGCGAGCGCTCGAATTTCCGCGGGATTGGCGAAACGCTGGAGGTCGAGTGTTTGGCCGAGCGTTATTTTCTCGAGAACGGCGCGAATTTCGTGGCGATCGGTCGACTCAAGATTCTCAAGCCATTCCAAACAACGCGGGAGCGATTCGATCAACGCGCGTTCGTCCGGATTTTTCTGCAAAGGCGCGAATGACGCAACAAGATCGACAATTACATCTGCGGGAGCCTTGCCCTGAATGGCGTTGGAAAGAATGATCAATTTCTCGGCGCGCGTGACCGCCGCGATTTGTGCCGTGTCGGCAAGAGTGTCCGTCGCGCGCGCCAGCAAATAGGCCAGCCCGACCGGTTCGCGTAAACGCCCCGGGAGCAAGCGCACGGAAACATAAAACGAACGCGACACCGAACGCAGGATCGCGCCGCGCAGGCGCCGCACGGAAAATTCCGGCTTTACCTGTTTTCTGACCGGCGAGTCAGCGTTCGACATTTCTAATCTCAATCCGACTCGGCTCAAAATTGCCAAGACCCATTTGGGCGGCCGCCTGGACGTACAAGGCTTCGCGTCCAATCGGTGGAACGCTGCCGCGAACACGCCATTCTCCAAGTTTTTTCAACACGACCGCGTCGATCGCAACCGGATCCTTGCTCGCATAAAGCGTGGCGAGATGTTCAGCGTAATTTGGTTGCGATTGCGGGCCGCCGGCGAACTGCGCGACCAAACCGTCCATTAAATTGAAAACAACCTTCTTGCCAATCATCGGATCGGCGTAGATGTCTGCGATGCTGGTGGGGGCAAAGCTCGATCGTTCGCTAAACCGCCGCCAGTTGTCGATGTTGGGAATGGTAACGTTATAAAGACATCCGGCGATGCCATTGGCTTCGCTGTTGCTCATCACCGGAACGTTGATGATTTTCGTCACTTCGGTGCTGAGGATGCGCGAAAAATGACTCACGCTGCTGGTATTATCTGCGTCGGAGAGGAGCCGCGATTTGCCGATGTCGGCTTGGTAATCGGAGTCGCCCCAAACCAATTTGCCGAGCAACGGCGCGGAGAAAATTGCCTTCGCATCGTAGCCAGTCCGCGGAGGGATGGCGCGCAATTGGTATCCCTCTTCGCCCGGCCGGTAGCCTGCCTCTTTTATTCCACCGAGAGAACGGTCCCAAACGATAATGCTTTCGCGCGCGTGCCCCGCCGCCGCGAGGCCGTCGACAATTGCGTTGACCACATCGTGATGCGTGGTGAAAAGCTCTCCGCCGGCCGCGGAAATTTTAATGCCGATCTTGTCCGTGGGCGAAACAAGCGAGGCCCAGGCCTTGGCGACGGTGGGTTGCTTCGTCACCGCCAGGACGAGCCGGTCGACCATCGCCTGCACCACGCGCGGGTTCGTGCGGTAATCCAAGATTGCGTCGGGATCGTGCGCAACATAGACGACCGAGGGCGTGGGGCCCGGCTGGAGCGCCTGGCCGAACAGCGGCGTGGTGACGCAACACAGAAGAAGAGTTAGCTTTGGGATCGACAAGGTATTTGAACGGTGGCTACGGACTTTATGAGCAAGAACGCGAATCACAACTGCCAGACTACTGTAGAGGCAGGCGTGTCGCCTGCTTTCCGCATCGATGCAGCCGGCTCGCCACGGGACGAGTCCGTCCGATTGGCGGATACGGCTGCCACTCCAGAAGAAATCCACCACCTCTATGTGCACATCCCGTTTTGCGCGCGGATTTGTCCCTACTGCGCTTTTTACAAAACGCGCGCCAGTTACTCCGAAACGGAACGCTTTTGCGAAGCTTTGGCGCGCGAAGTCCAGGCGAAAAGTTCACAATTCGCAATTGCCCCCAAAACCATCTTCTTTGGCGGCGGCACCCCGACGGCGCTGAGCACGGCGCAATTAGAATTGTTGCTGCGCGGATTCCGCGAGCACCTCGATCTCTCAGCCATTGTTGAATGGACCATGGAAGCAAACCCGGGAAGCGTCTCCGCGCGCAAGGCCGAAGTTCTCCGGCAACTTGGGATTAACAGGATCAGTCTTGGCGTGCAATCCTGGGACGACCAGTTATTGAAATTGCTCGGACGCGAGCATGATTCGAAACAGGCGGAAGAGTCGTGTCACATTCTGCGTAACGCTGGGGTCTCCAATATCAATGTCGATCTTATGTTTGGGTTACCCGGGCAAACCATCGAACAGTGGCGCGCCACCCTGGAAAAAACGAGCACGCTGCAACCCCAGCACATTTCCGCCTACTGCCTGACCTACGAAGAAGACACAGAATTTTTTCTGCGGCATGCGCGGGGTGAATTGCGGCAGGATTCCGAAGCCGACGCGGACTTTTTCGACATGACGATGTCGATCTTGCAGGAAGCGGGTTACGAGCAGTACGAAATCTCGAACTACGCGCGGCCCGGTTTTTCATCATCGCACAATCGCGCTTACTGGTCTGGCCAGAATTATTTGGGCATCGGCCCGAGCGCTTTCTCAACCGTCGGAATGCAACGCTGGCAGAATATCGCCGATTACCGCGAATACGCCGCTCGGCTTTTCGATGGTCGATCCACGGTCGACAAAATCGAAGAATTAACTTCGGATATGAAACGGACAGAGAAGATCGCGCTTGCCCTGCGGACTCGCGACGGAATTTCCGTTGAAACTCTCGAACCCTTCAAAGAGGAAACGCGGGAGTTTGTGAAGCTTGGATTGCTTGAGCAATCAAACGGGAACTTCGTTCTCACGCGGGCCGGCAAATCGCTGGCCGACTCCGTGGCAGAAGCATTCGTATAGTAACGCGACCGTCGCGGTTGCGTTACTTAAAATCGCAAGCCCGAGGCTTACGCTACCTTTACACTGGGCCGGCAAATCGCGGACGGAACCGTTCGTATAGTAGCGCGCGCCCGTCCCGGTTGCGTTTCTTAAT
>JBEEGY010000189.1:0-3949 GCA_041167145.1 Verrucomicrobiota bacterium | reverse complement strand
AAAAAACTGGGAAGCCCGAGGTTTACACCCTTTGGCAAAAACCCGCGCAAGATCGACGTCTTCAGTCGATGATTAAAAACAATCGGGTTATGACGATCCAAAAAAGTGATAGCGGAACCGATTTCGGTTTCGCCGGGTTCAAGGAACGCAAAGGTGCGAGTTATCTTGTTTTTCCAAAGTCGCTTAAGCGCTTCGAGAACAAGCGTGTCGTCGGAATCAATTGGGACCTGGTGAAATCGAAATGACCTTGCCGGTGGGGCGAGACTCTGTCGAGCCGACGAAATTGTAGGGGAAGCCGTTGGCTTCCCGTGGGACGCTAACAGCGTCCCCTACAGTATTTGTGCTAAAATAGTAGGCATGGACGACATCGAGCGGCGAGTTGCGCAGACTGAGCTAAGCCCCGAAGAGCTGGCTCGTTATTCGCGTCATCTCATCATGCCGGAAGTCGGCGTCGAGGGGCAACGTCGATTGAAAGCGGCGCGTGTTCTGTGCATTGGCGCCGGCGGACTTGGATCGCCGGCTGCGCTTTACCTCGCATCTGCTGGCGTCGGCACGCTGGGGATTGTCGATCCTGACGATGTCGATCTTACCAACCTGCATCGGCAAATCCTGCACGGCACAAAAGACATCGGCCGAAGCAAGTTGGAATCGGCGAAACATCGATTGCACGACGCCAATCCAAACATCGACATCGAATTGCATCACGTCCGCTTCTCCAGCGCGAACGCGGAAGATTTGGTCGCGCGCTACGACGTCGTTGTGGACGGCTCCGACAATTTTCCGACGCGCTACCTTTCCAACGACGTCTGTGTTTGGGCGCGCAAACCGAACGTTTACGGTTCCGTTTTTCGTTTCGACGGACAAAGCACCGTCTTCGCGCCGCATCTGGGCGGACCTTGTTATCGTTGTTTATTTCCCGAACCGCCGCCGACCGGAACGGTCCCGAATTGCGCGGAAGCGGGCGTGCTCGGCGTGCTCCCCGGAATCATTGGAATGATTCAGGCGACCGAGGCAATCAAACTCATTCTCGGTAACGGCGAACCGCTCGTCGGACGCTTGCTGCATTTCGACGCGCTGAAAATGAAATTCCGTGAATTCAATTTGCGGCGCGATCCGCAATGTCCCGTATGCGGCGAGAAACCCGCGATCACTTCGCCGATCGATTACGAAGAGTTTTGCGGAGGGAATGCAAAATCGACAGGTGCAGAGGCGGTCGCCGCGGCAATTCCTGCGATTTCCGTATCCCAGCTCAAGCAGAAGATCGACAAGAAAAATCCAGTGGTGATTCTCGATGTGCGGGAAAACTTCGAATACGAGATCGCGCGGATTGAGAATTCAAAATTGATTCCGTTGGACGAACTGCCGGATCGAATTTCCGAGCTCGATCAGAACGCGGAGATTGTTGCGCTTTGCCACACCGGTATGCGCAGCGCGCGGGCTGTGCAATTCTTGCAGGGGCGCGGTTTCACGCGCTCATTCAATCTCGAAGGCGGCATCGACGCTTGGGCGAAGCAGATCGATCCGGCGATGCAGAAATATTAATTGTAGCCGCTGCCGTTGGCTGCGGCTGGCTCTGTAGCCACGGCGCGGCGCCGGCACTGGGCGCAGTCGAATGTGTCGCCGTGCTTCTTGAAAAAACGCCTCGACCGAGCGAGGCGACTACAGCTTCAGCGCTTCGCCCAGCTGCTCCGCCGTGGGAACATCATCCCATTCGCGCAACCGCTCGCCATTGCGGCCAAAAACAAACACGCGGAACGCAGATGATTCAGCGCCGAGCTGTCCGCTGACCACACCGTCGAAATCGGTCACGGCGAAAACATCGCGGCGCGCGTCCTTCTCGATTTTTTTGGCAGCGTAACGCTTTTGCAATTTCGCCGCCTCTCCATCCAACCGATGTTGCGCCATGGCGCCGAAAAATTGCTGCATCGGCGCGCTGTGACTGCCAAACTCCACCAGCGTGATCATCCGGTACGTCGGATTGCCGAGACAATAGTCCGGGATTCGATCACCGACTGCTTCGGCTTTCGGCAGATCAGCCTTAGTCGTCACGATAAGCACCGTAACGTGACCATCGGCGGTAGAAAGTTTGTGGCCGTCAACGTCCACTAAATTGAGCGCGCGCGGCCGGCCCATGGCGGAATCGGCCTGGATCGACGCAGCGCCGAACGAAATCGCGAACAAAAAGATTTGAAGTGCCCTTGTCCTCACTTGTAAGCAAACTTGTGTTGATGAATCGACCCGGCAAACCTCTCGTGGCTCACTCAAGATCGACTCGCGGATTAAACACCGTAGCCGCTGTTTTGTTGTTGTCGAACTTACTCGGACTTTCCGGTTGCGATCGCATGATGACGCCACGCAACGCGCAGATTCTCAAGGATGCTGACGCCAAAGCGGCGCAAGGCGATTTTCTGCGCGCGATCAATCTTTACGAAGCCGCCCTCGATGACAGCCCGCGTTGCGCCGACATTCATTACAAACTCGCGCTCCTTTACGACGACAAGATGAACGATCCGCTTAACGCGGTGCATCATTTCAAGCGTTATTTGACGCTGAGCCCGAGCGGATCGCACGCGCCCGACGCCAAGAATTTCATGAAACGCGATGAGGTGACCCTGCTTACCAGTTTGTCGGGCGATTCGATCGTGACGCGGACCGAAGCAGCGCGATTGCGAAATGAAAATCTTGGACTGCGTAAAGAGATTGAAGATCGGGCGTTGAAAACAAAGATCCCGTCCGACAAGACACAAACGCCCGATAAACCAAAGAAGGCGATCGCGGTGAAGACCGGGAATAAGACTTACGTCGTCAAATCCGGCGACACGCTGGCGTCGATCTCGCGCAGGTTCTACAAGACCTCCGCGCGTTGGAAGCAAATCCTTAACGCGAACAAGGACAAGATCGACAATCCGGAAAATCTCAAAGTCGGTCAGACGTTGACCATTCCGTAAAACTGTAGTCGCCCCGCTCTGTCGGGGCGCCTGGGAAAAACACGGCGGCAGAGCGCCGTGGCTACAGTGCCAGTAATTCGAAACAAAACAGGAGTCCCGCAAGGGACAGCAGAACAGTTCTTTCGTCCCAACGGACTTGTGCGTGTGGGGTATCTAGTCCCAGCGCTAAAGCGCTGGGCTACTGTCATCGAAAATTTCTTACTTTAACGAAATCGGCGGCAACGCTTGCTCGAGCGCGCTGCGATGCGCCTCGAATTGTTTGGGAAGCTTCAAACTTTCGCCCAAAGATTCGGCCGGCTCATCGATGGTGAAGCCCGGTCCGTCAGTCGCGATCTCGAACAAGATTCCGTTTGGTTCGCGGAAATAGATGGAGTGGAAATATTCGCGATCCATCACCGGACTGACCGCGAAACCAAGATCGACAAGTTTTTCGCGCCATTCGAGTTGCTCTTCGTCGCTCGGTGTCCGGAACGCAATGTGATGCACCGTGCCGGCAGCGATATGTCCATGCGGGTCGTCCGGGCGTTCGACGAGATCGACTTGCGCACTCAAGGATAGATTCTTCTCCCTCACCTGGCGCTGCGCGTCCGTCCCGGGATCGCGACCGGGCGGAGCGTTGAGAGGATTGCCTGCCGCGCCGTAGCGACGCGAAGGCGGGACGTGAGGGTCATTCAGTGAAAAACGGCGCCGGCTCCCCTGCTCCGCGATCTGTTGGAACCCGAGCGTCTCGGTCAGCAGCTTCTGCGTCAGCGCAGAGTCCTGCACTTGCAGCGTCGGCGCGTGAAATTCACGGATCACATACAAATTGCCCTCACCTTTATCCTCTCCCTCAGGGAGAGGCGGACGCAAAGCGCCGGGTGAGGGAGAATCTGAGGCAATCAATTCGATTAACAAACCATCCGGGTCGGTGAAGCGCAGACCTTGTTCGTCGAAGCGCGAGATGTTCTCCACGCTAATGCTCTGTTCCTTTAGACGATCGCTCCAATAATTGAGCGATCCCG
>JBEEGY010000188.1:0-5235 GCA_041167145.1 Verrucomicrobiota bacterium | reverse complement strand
AACTTTGCCGCGTTCGCGCGTAACGCGAAACGAAGGACCGAAAATCGTTTGCCCCGCGGTCGCGCCCATGACCACAACCAATTTCGGTTTCACCAGTCGCACCTCCGCTTCAAGCCACGGACGACAGGCCGCGATCTCGCGCGAATTCGGTTTTTGATGGATCCGGCGTTTGCCGCGCGGCTCCCATTTGAAATGTTTCACCGCGTTCGTGACGTAAACCTCTTTGCGATCAATACCTGCTTCCTCGAGCGCGCGATCCATGATTTTCCCCGCCGGCCCGACAAATGGTTTGCCGGCGACGTCTTCGTAATCACCGGGTTGCTCGCCGATCAACATCATCGGCGCCGATTTCGGTCCTTCGCCAAAGACGGTTTGCGTCGCGCGCTTGTGCAAATGACAAGCGGTGCATTCGCGCGCGGCGTCACGTAAGGCCGACCAGCTCGAGGTCGCCGGCGGCGTTGCTGGCCGCGCATATTCTTCGCTCTTTGTTGCCATTTCCGATTAGGAATCGAATTTCGACCGCGATCCGTATGTTGTAGCTGCTGCCCTCATTGGCGGCAGATCATGATTCTGCAAACCGAACGGCTGATTCTGCGTCCCTTCCGGGAAGAAGATGTCGATCTTATAGCGCAGCTATTCGCCAATCCCGACTTCATGCGCTTTTCCCTCGGCGTCTTCACAAAGCGCGAACAAACCGAAACGTTCATGCAGAAAGTCATCGGCTGGGACCGCGCCAGCCGGCCATCGCAGTTCGCCGTCGTTCCTCGCACGGACAACGTCATCATCGGCTACTGCGGCTTTTTTCATCACCTGGAACATGGCATCGAAGATGTGGAGATCGGCTATCGATTGAATCCGGCGTACTGGAACAAGGGTCTCGCCACTGAAGCGGCGCGCGCGGTTCGCGATCACGGCTTCGGCGTGCTCAAACTTTCGCGTCTCATTTCACTGATCCATCCCGAAAATGTCCCGTCTCGTCGCGTGGCGGAGAAGAACGGAATGACCGTCGAGAAGGAAATCACATTCAGAGGTTTTCCGACCCAAGTGTTTGCGATAACGCGGCCACAGTGGCTCGCGTTGCGTGACCGGGATTAATTGCGTCGCCCCGGGTGTTGTTTCCGCAACGCCGTTAATCGTTGGGAAATGAAATCAACCGGCAGGTTTTGCCCGTTGCACTCCAAAGCTTTCTGGTACGAGGCGATCGCTTCCGGAAACTGCATCGCGCGTTCCTGTTTATCGGCGACGACGATGGCCGAATACCCGGCGATATCCGCAGACAACCACGCCGGCTCGGCCGAGTTGGCATACGCGACGGTTTTAAATGTCTGCAGAAGACGCAGGGCCAGGTCCCAGTTCCGCTTCTCTTTGGCTTCGCGCACGAACCGAAGGAGAAAATCGGAAGTCGTTTCGTCCGGGCGAGGTTGCAGGACCTCCGGCGTGTTCAGATAGTGCGGCAGAAGCTTCGCCAGCAACTGCTGTCGCAACGGCGCAATGTATTCCGCATTTGGCAGATTGCCGGTTCTGGAATGGCCGGCGTAAAATTCGAAAGCGGGACCATAGCGCCCGGCGCGAAGTTCGGCATAAGCGGTTCGCAACATCGACACTTGCTCGATCAAGGCCCGCGTTTCCACGAGATGATCTTTGTCCCCCTCACACTCGTGTAGAGCGGCCACGAGCTGATCGAGATCATCGAGGGACTTTGTTTTGGCGAACAACTCCTTGATCGTTTGCTTCTCCGGCGTCGCCGTGGCCGCCGGGCTCGGTGAAGGTTCGACACGATCGAGCAGCTCGGAACGCGCTACCACTGGATAGACGTTGTTATGGTCGATTAACCTTTGAATGATGGCGCTTGCTTCTTTCTTCTCCCCCTTGGCTTTTTTCACCAGGTAATCCTGCCATTGCGCGACGAAGTTGAGCGCGACATCGAGCTTTGAGTAGGCCGCCCGGACTCGTTCCGGTCGGAATGTTTGGTCGCCGGGCCGTAGTTCGCTCAATTCTCGCAGGGTCGTGTCAAGGTCCTGAGGGTTTTTGGCGTCGAGACAGGCCTGACCGGCCTTTTTCACTGCGTCATCGATTCGGTTTACGACCGCATCCTCACGATTCGCCACCTCAAGCAGGAGCTGGCTACGCAGCTCGCGGCAGATGTTTACAATTTCGGGGGAATGTTTTCCTTCGACAATGAAGTTCAATTGCATGGACGCGTCTTGCCAGCGCGCGCTATCCACCGCCATCTGGATGCGCGCGACGACGTTGGAGTAGTCGGTTGTGCCTTGATGCGCCGCCTCGCGCTCTTTCGCTTCTTTGGCGAGCGCGGATTGCAGGCGCGAGAGAATCTCGTCTTCCGGTGTGGCGCTCAACGCAATGGCGGCGCTGATGACTAGACTTAAAGCGCCGGGGAAAAGCAGTTTTTTCATTGCGAGAACTGGGTGCAAGGATTCGGAACGTGAAAGGTCGTTACGTTCGGTGGCAGTTCCTCCAGAGTTAGCCACGTGCCTTCCAGAGTTTGCTTGTTAATGACGACACCGTTGGCCGATTCATCATTATTGGTCCACGATAATTCTGAACTCCCGTCGTCGTTTCTCAGATTAACAAGATTACTCGGGGCTGCCGGCGGTGGTTGAAGGTTTTCAGGATCGGGGATCTGCTCGATCTTGGCGCGGAGCCGCGACCGCTCGATCATCAAATGCGAGATGTCGATGTTAGCGAGGTAAATTAATTGAGCTTTGGCTTCGATTAGCTCCGTCGTCCGCGTTTCAAGATATTTGCTCCACAACTGCACGAACTTCAGCGCGTTTTCCAGGCGCGCCGCAGCTTCCCGCGTCATGGCGCAATCGATCTTCGTCAATGCATCTCGCCGCTCGTCCAGCTCGCGCTTGAGAGGTTCGAGGTCGCCTTTGCAATTTGCCTTCAGGCAGGCCTCTCCCGTCTTGCGCAATAGTTCCGCGTTCTTCGCCACCAACGTTTCCGCCAGAGCGCGTTTTTTCGTGAAAATTTGTGATTGAACTTCACAGCACAGTTCCTGCACCGCGAAGGTTTGATTGGCGCCCGCGATCTTCTGCAAAAGAAATAGGGCGCGATCGAGATCTTCTTTTTCGACGGCGCATTTCAGTTGGGCGAGCGCCTCCGCTTGATTGGCGGATTGCGGTGGGTTGGCCGCTTCGCCACAAACCGCGTGCTCCAGCCGGGCAAATGCATCCGCCGACGCGATCACGTTCGCGTGCGCCGTGAGCGCGGCAAACAAAGTTGTCGTTAGTAATCGCGCTTCTTTAATCACGTCGCCGTCCTCCGTTGGGCGCACGCGGCTCGTTCAAAACAAATGCTTCCGGATGGTTTTTTCGCAGAGCGCGCAAATGTTCACCGATAAAATCGACCGGCACATTTTGTCCGCTTGACTCAAGCGCCGCCCGGTACGATGCCACGGCTTCGGCAAATTCACCGGCTCGCTCCTGCCTCTCCGCTTTCACCATCGCGCCGAAAGCGATCACGTCTCCGGAAACCCAGGAAGGAATGCCGCCGCTTCCGAAGGCAACACTCCGGAAGGTCTCAATTGTGCGCAGGGCAAGAGGCCAATCTTGTTTTTGAGCGGCTTCTCGCGCGAGCCGTAATAAATATTCCGATGGCCTCTCATTAGGCTGCGGCCGAGAGAGTCCGCTCGCCGTCAGGTAACCGGGCAAGAGCTGGAGCAGAAAGTCCTGTTCAAGTTGCACCAGGCGTTCGTCGGCGGTACCACGCTTGCTAAAAAACTCGAATGCTTCCCCATATCGGCCTCCGATATACGCGCCGTATGCACTTCGCAACGCAGCGACACGCTCAGCGGTCGCGCGAAATTGCGGGTAGTTAGGTTGCTCGCGTTGCCAATTTTGCAGCGCACTCCCGATGGCATCTAGATCGTCCAACGACTTCGCAGTGGCGAAGATCTCCGCCATAACGATTTGCGGCTGAAACGGTGCGACTCTCTCGCCCGGCGCCGTTTCCCGGGCCAGCAGTTCGGAGCGCGCGACAACCGGATACAATTCGACGCGTTGAGCCAGGCTCTCCATTTTTTTTGCGGCTTCGGGCTCCTTGCCCGCCGCTCGTTTCTGCAAGTAATCTTGCCAAACCCGGACGTACTGCTGCGCGGCGCCGAGCTCAGCGCGAGCATGACGCAGTCGGTCCGATTCGCTGGTGGTGTCCTCGCTTTGTAAGATCTGGGCGAGAGGCGTTAGTTCGGCGATAATCGGATCCACCTCCTTGGGTGCGCGTGCAGTCAGAAGAAGCTCGCCCGCTTTTTTCACGCTCTTCTCCATCTCCTGCGCGACGGCATCCTCTCGTGCCACTCGTTCTTTGCGCAATGTTTCGAGCAGCGGTCCACAAAGTTGCACCACTTCCGGTGCTTGGTTTTTGTACTGGATCTCGTGGACTAATTGAATCGCGCTTTGCCAGTGGCTGGCCTCGACTGCGCCGCGCAATCGACCCAACAGAGCTACGGTTGTCATGGAATCGCCTTTACCACCCAACAAAGATCGCGAGCTCTTGATCGCGACCGATTCGAATCGCGTGAGAGTGTCATTGAGTTGCTCTGCCCTCGCCGAACCGACCGCAATGACAAATGCGAGTAGGAACGCAAAGCCGTGCGAAAAGCTGTTTATGGAAACCCGTCTGAACATAGGTCTGCCTGCAAGCGCGGACGGGCAACTACTGTAGCAGGAACCGCTCCCGCAGGTACGACCGATTCAATTCACGCAATGTCGCCTCAGAAATTCGCGAGCGAGCGCGCGATAGGCGTACGCCCCCACCCCGCTTGAGTCGTACTCGAGAATCGATTTGCCAAAGCTTGGCGCCTCGCTCAACCGAACGGTGCGCGGGACCACGGTTCGATAAACCTTTTCGCCAAAATGTTTGCGCACGTCCGCCACCACCTGGCCGCTCAGATTGGTTCGGCTATCGAACATGGTCATGATAATCCCGCCGATTTCCAGACCGTCGTTCGAGCCGGAGTCACGCACTTGCTCAATCACACGCACGATTTTCACCAAACCTTCCAAGGCGAAATACTCGCATTGGATTGGCGTGAGCAGCTCGTCGGCAGCGGCGAGCGCGTTGGTCATGAGAATGCCGAGCGAGGGCGGGCAATCGAGCAGGATAAAATCGAAGGTGCGGTCGTCGCGCAAGATCGACAATGTCTTTGTCAGCCGCGTCAGATGGTCGTCCATGCGCGCGATTTCAACTTCGGCGCCGGCGAGATCGAGATTGGCC
>JBEEGY010000187.1:0-9513 GCA_041167145.1 Verrucomicrobiota bacterium | reverse complement strand
GGTACGTTGACTGCTCCGGCTGCCATTCTAGAATCTGCCACCTTGGAAACCGCGCACCGAAAAATCGAACGAACTTACCTGAAGCTGGTTTTGGGGTCGCTCGTTGGGTTCGTGGCCTTCATTTTTCTCTGCTGGGGCGGTTGTCATTTGTACGACCACGCCCAGTCGAGACATCTCGTCCGGCGTGCCGCAGGTTATCTGAGTGGCGGAAACTTGCGCGACGCGATGTTGAGTGCCAGACGGGCGATGCAACTGGAGGAATCTGTCGGGGCCCTGCGAATTATGGCGGAGATCGCGGAACAAGCGAATGACCGAACGGCTCTCGAATGGCGACGCCAAGTCTTAAAACTCGCGCCGAATTCGAACGAAGATCGGTTGGCGCTCGCTTCTTCTGCCCTGCAGTTCAATGAGACCCAAGAAGCCGAAAAGACGCTGGCTTCACTGAGGGATGATCAAGCCGAAACGGCAGCGTCTCACGCGATTAGAGCGCGCATAGCCGAGGCCAAGAATGACGTGAGTGCGGCCGGAGAGCATTGGACGCGCGCCAGCGATCTCGATCCGCAAAACAAATCATACCGCATACGGCTGGCGCTAACGAAATTGAAGTCGAAGGATTCGGCCGCACAAGAAGCCGGCAGATCGGTTCTTGAGAGTTTGCGCACCGATGAGACCCAAAGGGCTTTAGCCACGCGAGCTCTCATCACTGATGCTATTGGACGCCAGGAGGACGGACAAAAAATCCGTGCACTTGCGCGCGAGCTGCAAGATTACCCCGAGGCAGTCTTCGCAGACCGGCTACTTTATCTCGAGATACTACGGCAGCTGCGCGATCCGGAATACGCGGCCTGTCTCACCAAGATCGAGAAGGACGCGCCCGCGAGACCAACGGACCTGGCGGCGCTACTCACCTGGATGAACGCCAACCAAATGAGTCTGGTGGCGATCGACTACGCGAAACCTCTTCCGGAAAACGTTCTGAAGACGTGGCCGGTGCCGCGCTTGCTTGCAGAAGCTTACAGCAAGATCGGAGACTGGCTGACGTTGGAAAGAATAACGAAGGACGCGAACTGGGGCCAATTCGACTTTCTTCGTCGAGCCTTTCTCGCTCGCGCTCTTCGGGCTCAAAGCAAATCGGTTGCGGCGGAGCGCGAATGGGCTGGAGCGGCAAAAAGCGCGGCCGTACAATATGAATCCTTAGGCTTATTGATGCGCATCGTCTCCGAGTGGGGATGGAAGGACGAAACCGTCGATCTTCTTTGGCAGCTTACGAAATATCCCGAAGCTCAACGGGACGCGTTGAAGACGCTCTATCAGCAGTACGCGAAAGCGGAGGACACGCAGGGTCTTTATCGTGTTTTGGTGCGAGTGGCGGAGATCGACCCAGCGGATCTGAAAGTGCAAAATAATCTCGCCCAGATTTCACTTCTCCTGCATGCCGATATGGCGCGGGCGCGGCAGCTGGCGACTGATCTTTTTCACAAAGAGCCGTCGAACCCGGCCTATTCATCCACTTACGCTTTTTCACTTTATGAAAGAGGAGATTCCAAGGGCGCGCTAAGAGTGATGGACACTCTGCCGCCGGATCAACTCAACGATCCGGCGATTGCCGCGTATTACGGCATCATTTTGGCCGGCGTGGGCGATAGGGAAAAGGCCCGGCGGTATCTCGAAATCGGAAAAAAGGCACATTTGCTTCGTGAAGAAAAAGCGTTGCTTGAACGAGCCGAACCGAATTTGAAGTAACACATCGAGGTTACTCCTCGTGACCGCTCGCGCGAACGCGTGCGGTGGCGGGATTGCTCGCTCAAATCGTTCACAAGGGCACAGTCCTAGCTTTTGGTCGTCCTACGCGATGGACAAAAAAGCTGTTGATGCGCTGCTTGGCACCATGGTCCAAAGCGAAAAGGGAATTTCAGACCTGATTTTCCTCGAAGGGAAACCGCCTCTGCTCGATATTTACGGGAAACTCCGAGAGTTTCCGGTCGATGGGCCGCGGTCGCCTCTTACGGCGGACGCAATTGAGGAACTCGCCGCTCACATCATCTGCGATAACGAGAGATTGCAGGCGTCGTTCGACGCGACGGGTTCATGCGACTGCAGCTATGAAATAGAAGAGGTCGCGCGATTACGCGTCAACATCTACAAACAAAACGGGCGGCACGCGATCGTGATGCGAAGATTCCCATCCTCCATTCCGACGCTCGAAAAACTGGGGTTGCCTCCGATCTTTCGCGAAATCATCCGAGAAAAAACTGGAATTGTCCTGATTACGGGAGCGGCCGGTTCCGGTAAGACCACCACGTTAGCTGCGATGATTAACGAGCTTAATCAGACCGAAGCATTTCACATTTTGACCCTCGAAGATCCGATAGAATTCCTGCATCCTCATGGCCGCGCCGCCATTAGTCAGCGCGAACTGGGCAAGGATTTTCCGAGCTTTGCCGATGGATTGCGGGTCGCTTTGCGCCAGGCGCCAAAGGTGATTTTGGTGGGCGAAATCCGCGATCGCGAGACCATGGAGATTGCAATGACGGCGTCGGAAACGGGTCACTTGGTATTTAGCACGCTCCACACGGTCAATGCCGGCCAGACAATTAGCCGCATCGTGGGGTTTTTTGGCCGGGACGAAGAAGAGCAAATACGCCAACGCCTATCGGAGACCTTGCGTTACGTCGTGAGCCAGCGATTGGTGAGCAAGATCGACAATCGACGGCTGCTCGTCACTGAGGTTCTCGGCAGCAATCTTCGGACGCGCGAAGCGATCCGCTACGGCGAATCGGAAACCAAAACCTTCAACGACATCATCGAAGCATCCTCGCCATTGGGGTGGCATACGTTTGATCGGTCTCTTTTGAAGGCGAGGGCAGAGGAGCTGATAACGGACGAGATGGTCTTGACCTATTGCACAAACAAGGGAAAGAGCCGTCAGGAGTTGGATCTGCTCCAGAAACGGCGTGGAGTGAATGAGTCGCCGGCATCGTCTGGTTTGAAACTGGATATCGTCGCACCAATCAAAGTGCCGGGAGCGACCGAGCAGCCTGCACCGACCGCATCGAAAATTCCATAGTTATCTCAAGTAACTTGCTCAAATCCTCGCACTTGCTCGAGGCGGATAGTGAGCGGCGGGTTGGGCGAAAGTTTACAAGACCTTTCGAGGCAGGTTCCTGGAAACGGTATCGACTCCGAGGGCTGGTTCAGACCGGAGCCGCCACGAATGGACTGGGCCGTTTTCCGAAACAAAACCCGGGAAAAGCAAACGGGCGCGACAGATGTCTGTCGCGCCCGCCAAACAAGGAGGCAAATTAAACTTTTATCGACCCTCGAACCGGGCCAACTGCAATTGGCGTCTGCGTCGGAGCGCGTGAGTCGAGAACACGGCGACCATCAAGCCAATAAGAGGGAAGAATGTTCCCATCTCTGGAATCGGAGCGACGCCTTGAATGATACGCGTTTCCTCGAAACCACCTTCGCTCAATTGAGTGTTACCCCAACGCTGATACATGTAAATATAGTCGCTAGGTTGAACTCCGGCGAAAAGTGACACCGGGATGAAGATGTTGATATCGCCCGAACCGCTGCCGTTCTGCTGATCAGTGTACTTCAAGATATTGCTGCCGAGGTCGAAAACGAGGTTGCCGAGCGAACCATTGAAGATGCCATTGGCACCAGTTGAAGTGCTATTCTGTAACGTGGCCGACGTGAAGATCTGCAAGCCATCCAGCGAGATCGTGGTCTTGCCGCCGCCATTCGGTTCGTTGACGTCGACCTGGAATCCGAAATAACCGATGCCGCTGATCGTCGTGACTTGCAGGTCGGAAAACTGAATCTCGTGGTTCCACTGCGGGACGCGCTTGGTGTCGAAGTTTCCGTTCGCACTGTTATAACCCTGCTCCCATGGCGAATTTTGGACGGTGAGGAAAGGGTCGAAAACCCCGGTGCCGGTGGGCTGAACAGCGGTAGTGGAGAAATAGGCCCCGCCGAGGAAGCCGGTCCCGCTGGAGCCGAGGTCAAGCACAGCGGCTTGGGTGGCGCCCATGGTTAGCGCGACCACGGCACAGGCGGCGGCGAATTTAAGAATTGAATGCGAATTTTTACTCATGTTGTTTCCCTTTAGGTCGATTAGATTTGTTTGTGATATCTCAGCGTCTGGCTTTGTTCGTTTGCTGATACTTATGAGAATTCTCATAATTGTGTCGCATCGTCAATAACAATTCTTATGCCACCCCTAACTTTCCATATCCAACCCCACCGTTTTACCGGGGAGAGCCCCCTGAAAGCAAGGAAAAAATCATAAAAACTGCGATTTTTTTGGACGGATATTCCCCTTTTCCATCTAGCTGGTTATTCGATTTTCCCGTGCCATGGCTTGTTTGAATCCCCAGCGTGGGGAATCCGGGCTTTATCGGACGTCGCCGCCTCTAATCTGCGTTTGCCAACCCCACAGCCCCCCGCCTAAGGTAGCTGCCCTTCGACCATGTTCGCGCTTCAACCCGAGATGAAAGTTTTCAGCGGCTCCGCTAATCGGGAACTGGCACAGAAAATATGCGATTTCATCGGCGTCCCCCTCGGCCGGGCGCATATCAGCTCGTTTCCGGACAGCGAAACGTATGTCAAGATCGAAGAAAACATCCGCGGCCGCGATGTGTTCATTATTCAACCGACATCGCCCCCTACCAACCAGCACCTCATGGAGCTGCTTATTATGGTGGATGCGGCTCGGCGCGCCAGTGCCGATCGAATCACTGCGGTGATTCCGTTTTTCGGCTATGCGCGGCAAGACCGAAAAGACCAACCGCGTGTGCCCATCACAGCCAAGCTGGTTGCGAACCTGCTCGTTGCCTCCGGCGTACATCGAGTCCTGACGATGGATCTGCACGCTCAACAGGTGCAGGGTTTTTTCGACATTCCCGTCGATCATCTTTATTCCATGCCAGTGCTCATTAAATATCTTCGCCAAAAATTGACCCGCAAAACGGTCGTCGTCTCTCCCGACGTCGGTGGATTGAAGATGGCTTCCGCCTATTCACAAGCACTCGGCGTCAATCTCGCGATCGTGGCCAAGCAACGGAAAAGTGCGACTGAGACCGAAGTTCTGTACCTAATCGGTGAGGTTAAAGATTGCGACGTGCTGTTGGTTGATGACCTGACCGAGACGGCAGGAACGCTGACCTCGGCCACGGAGACCTTGAAAAAACAGGGTGCGCTCGATGTTTATGCCGCGGTCTCGCACGCTGTCCTTGTCGATGTTGCCATTCCGCGATTGCAAAAATCGAAAATTAAGGAACTAGTTACCACTAACAGCACGCCTGTGCGCTCGGTGGATGGATTTTCGATCCAAGTGCAATGCGTCTCCGAGCTTCTCGGAGAAGGGATGAAGCGGATTCATAGTGACGAATCTGTTTCTTCGCTGTTCAAGATCGACAACGAAACCAAGTAGACATGGCAAAACAAGTAAAGCTCAAAGCCGAACACCGCACCACCACCGGACGCTCCGCCGCCCGCAAGTTGAAGGCGCGCGGAATCATTCCCGCGATCATCTACGGGGCAAAAGACAAGGCGCAGCCGCTCCAGCTTTCTGCACGCGACATCAACGCCATGCTTAGCCATGCCTCGGGTGAGAACATTTTGGTCGAGCTCGAGATTCCCGGTGAAAAATCAAATCGAACCGCCCTGGTGCAGGAAATTCAGCATTCGCCCGTGGGTGGCGACGTTCTCCATATCGATTTTCACGCCGTTTCCATGGATGAAAAGATCCATGCAGAAGTCCCATTGGAAGCCACTGGCATCGCCAACGGCGTCAAGAATTTTGGCGGTCTACTCGAACAGAGCTTGCGCTCCCTGGCCGTGGAATGCCTTCCGCGCGATTTGCCCGATCGTATCACCGTCGACGTCTCCGCTTTGAACATCGGAGATTCCATTCACGTGCGCGACATTCAATTGCCTCAAGGCGTGACTGCCAAAGTTCAACCCGAACTCACGGCCTTCTCGGTTCTCGCGCCCGCGGTTGAAGAAGAACCAGTTGTGGCTGCGGCTGAGGGTGAGGCCGCCGCTGGGCCGGAAGTCATTAAGGAGAAGAAGGAAGAAGGCGAGACGGCCGCTCCGGCTGGCGCGACCGGTGCGAAGGCGCCGGCCCCGAAAGAAAGAGAACAGAAGAAGTAAATGCAATTTGCGAAGTGCGATTCGCAATTTGCCATTGAATCGAATTGGACGAGCAAACTGCGCCGCGCATCCGTTTGATCGCCGGTCTGGGAAACCCCGGAGCGGAATACGCCGAGACTCGCCACAACATCGGCTTTCTCGTCGCCGATCGGCTCGCCGCGCAGCTCGGATCGACGTGGGAAAGATCGACAAAGTGGGACGCGCTCACTGCCAAATCCCGTGACATTTTTTTGGTGAAGCCGATGAGTTTTATGAATCGTAGCGGCCATCCGCTTTTTGCCATTGCCCAGTTCTATAAAATCCAGCCGCAGCAGATCCTCGTTGTTTTCGACGACCTCGCTCTTCCCCTCGGGCGCATGCGCATCCGCCCTGACGGTGGAACCGGCGGACACAACGGCCTCGAGTCGATTATCGTCCAGTTCGGCTCCGATCAAATCCCGCGGTTGCGCATTGGGATTGGCGCCGCGCCCCGCGATGGAGGGGTCGATTATGTGCTCGGCCGTTTCTTCGAAGAAGAAATACCGATGGTCAGATCGACAATCGATCGCGCGGCCGACGCGGTGAAATGCGCGATTGACAACGGCCTCGTTTCCGCGATGAACACTTTCAACAAAATCGAAGAATCATGAAGAATCGTTACGAAGCTTTGCTCATCCTGAACACGCAAGGCAAAGAAGATACCGTCAAAGAAATTGTCGACCGGCTCGAAGACGAGTTTAAAAAAGAGGGCGCCGACGTCGAACAGGTGCAGAAAATGGATAAGCGTCAGTTTTCCTACGTGGCCGGCCCGCTCGACGCCGGGTTTTACGTGAATTTTGTTTTTCACGCCGACCCGCAGCTCATTACCAAGCTGCGTTCGAAGTTTAAGCTCGACCCCGAAGTTTACCGCCAGCATTACCAGCGCTTGCGTGACAAGAAGGTGAAAAAGGAGCGCGCGCCGAAAAAGTTGGCAGCCAAGACGTAAACCCGATAAAACGGGCGCATGGCCAGTTTTAATAAAGTTATCCTCCTAGGCAACCTGACTCGCGATCCGGAAGTGCGTTACACGCCCAAAGGCAGCGCCGTTTGTGATCTCGGTCTGGCGGTAAATCGAAATTACACTCTCGATAACGGCGAAAAGCGCGAAGAAGTCACGTTTGTCGATGTTGTTCTTTGGGCGCGTCTCGCTGAAATCGCGGGTGAGTATTTAAAGAAAGGCCGCCCCGTTTTCATCGAAGGCCGCTTGCAGATGGACAGTTGGGACGACAAGCAGACTGGACAGAAACGCACCAAGCTTCGCGTCGTTGGCGAAACAATGCAGTTGCTCGGCAGTCGCCCGAGTGGAGGAGGGGATGCACAGGAAGCCGAACGACCACCGCGTGCCGCCGGAAAACCTGCGGCCGCAGCGCCCGCACAAGCCGCTCCGGACGACGACGAGATTCCATTTTAAGTTTTGGCGGTTTCGCGCGCCTTAACCCCCCCGGAACTCGACGAAAGTAATTGTCGATCTTGATTCGTTGCGGCAAGGCCGCCGCATAAGTAACTGATGAACTCTACCGACGCTTGCATAGCGCTCAACATGCTGCCGACGGTCGGCCCGGTTCGTTTGCGCAAGCTCCTCGAAGTCTTCAAGACGCCTGAGCGTGCGCTCGCGGCAAAGCGAAGCGAACTTCGCACAGTTGAGGGAATTGGTAACGAAGTGGCCGATCAAATCAGCAACTGGGAATCGATTGTCGATCTTGCCGCGGAGTTGGATCGCATTCGCGAATTTGGCGCGACCGTTATTACACAAGATTCGCCGTCCTATCCGAAACCGCTCCGCGAAATTCACGCCCCGCCGATTGTTCTATATATATGGGGCGAACTATCCGAGCGCGATCACCACGCCATCGGGATCATTGGCGCGCGGCGCACCACGCACTATGGGACTGAATCGGCCAAGAAGCTTGCCTATCAGATTGCCTACGCGGGTTTGACCGTGATTAGCGGGCTCGCGCGCGGGATTGACACGGCGGCGCATCAAGGCGCGCTCGCCGCCAAGGGTCGCACTATTGCTGTGATTGGATCTGGTTTGTCGAAGTTGTATCCGCCCGAGAATCGCGCCCTCGCCGAGAAAATTTGCAACGGGAACGGCGCGATCGTGTCTGAGTTCTCCATGGAAATCGAACCGGACCGGCAAACTTTCCCAATGCGCAACCGTATTATCAGTGGTTGGAGCCACGGCATTCTTGTCGTCGAAGCGGGGCTGAACAGCGGCGCTTTGATTACCGCGAACCAGGCGCTCGAGCAGGGCCGATCCGTCTACGCCGTGCCCGGACATATCAACGCCCCGAGTGCGATGGGTTCGAACCGTCTCATTCAGCAAGGCGCAAAGCTGGTTATGGACGCCGGCGATATTCTAGATGATCTGCAAATTCTCCTGCCGGAAACGAAACCTTCGCCGGAAGCGGCGGCGCGACCGTTGCCGGAACTCACGGCCGAGGAGCGCCGCGTCTACGACGCCATCAATCCAACCGAAACGCCGATCGACCACATCGCCACCAAATCCGATCTGCCCAGCGCGACCGTTTCTTCGGCCTTGTTACGCCTGGAGTTGAAGCGGCTCGTCAAGCAGTTGCCTGGCAAATACTTCATCAAACTAGGCTAATTTGGCCCGCCGCTCGCTCTTAACGTGCTGATGTTGATTGCAATTTCCGGAAACTGAGGTTCGATACCAACCCTCATGTCCAAAGCGCTCATCATTGCGGAGAAGCCTAGTGTGGCCAGCGATCTGGCCCGCGCTCTCGGCGGTTTTAAGAAAACAGAGGATCATTTTGAAAATGATCGCTATATCATTTCTTCCGCGGTTGGACATTTAGTCGAGCTCTGTTTGCCGAGCGAGCTCGATGTGAAACGCGGCAAATGGAGCTTCGCGAACCTGCCCATCATTCCCGACGAATTCGGGCTGAAGCCGATCGACAAAACGAAGGCGCGCTTCAATCTGCTCAAGCGGTTGATGAAAAGAGAGGATGTCGATCTCTTGATCAACGCTTGCGACGCCGGACGCGAAGGCGAGCTCATCTTTCGTTATTTGTTAAAACTCAGTGGCGTCAAAAAACCGGTGCAACGCCTTTGGCTGCAATCGATGACAGCCGAGTCGATCCGCTCCGCTTTCGATCGTTTGCGTTCCGACGAGGAAATGCTCCCACTCGCCGAAGCCGCGGTTTGCCGCTCGGAAAGCGACTGGCTCGTCGGCATCAACGGCACCCGTGCCATGACGGCCTTTAATAACAAGACCGGCGGCTTTCAACTTACGCCGGTCGGTCGCGTCCAAACTCCCACGCTCGCCATCCTGGCCGAGCGCGAGGAGAAGATTCATCACTTCAAATCCCGCCC
>JBEEGY010000186.1:0-7490 GCA_041167145.1 Verrucomicrobiota bacterium | reverse complement strand
GGCTCCATCGCGGTCACCCTGTTCAGCTAAAACCAGCCCTCGATCCACATATGCTCCCGCATTGCTCGGGTCGAGCCGCAAGGCCTGGTCGTAATCAGCCAACGCTCGATCGGTGTTGCCCTTCGCCTTATAGGCGTTGCCCCGATTCATCACCGCGGAAGACGCTTGCGCCACATTAATCTCCATGGCCAGCAATTTGTTATTTAGTTCAATCGCACGGTCAAAGTCGCCCGCCTGATATGCGCTCTGTGCGTCTCGAAAGACGTCGTGGTGATCCTTTATCCACGATTCTTCAGGAGTGCGGCCAATATTTGGAGTCAACCGACGTGCTTGGTCGTAATCGCGCGCTTGTTTCTCGTGGTCGCCCTTACCCAAGTAAATGTTTGATCGCTCCATGAATGCCGACGCGTTATTTGGGTCGACCGCGATCGCTCCATCGAAGTTAGCCAGCGCACGATCCAGATCGTTCTTCGCGGCATAACACAGACCGCGCCAAACCAGCGCGTCGGCACTATTTGGATTGCAGCGGACGGCTTCATCCAAGTCGGCAATGGCACGATCGATTTCACCTTTTTGGAAAAAGATGATGCCGCGATTGTAAAAAGCCGATGGCGAGTTTGGATCGCGCCGGATCGCTTCAGTAAGATCGACAATCGCCTTCGGGGCGTCGCCTCTGCACTGATAGGCGAATCCGCGACCGGCATAGGCGTCGGCAATTTTTGGGTCAACTCGAAGAGCCTCGGTGAAATCGCGAATCGCCTCATCGAAGCGCGACTTGGAGTTGTAGACCAGGCCACGATTCATATGAACGAACAAAGCCTGCTGCTGTGTTAAGTGCTGCTTTAGCGCTTCATTGAAACGTTTGATCGCTGTGTCGCTATCGTTGCGAAATGCGGCCGCATAGCCGTCGTTTATTAACCGCGTTCCGTGGTACCAGCTCAACAAGTAATAAGCGCCTATCGACGTCGCTCCGGCCGCCAGGCAAAACGCGACTAACACTATAACTGCTGCAATCTTTGCCGATCTCGTCACTTACACAGCCGCTTATTCTTTCCCCAATCGCAGTTGGCCTTCATAAATGCGCGCCCGCCAATGACTGTTCGGTTCTTTGAAGACATCAAAGATGGAAAACGATCGATCTCAATCCGCCAGGACATTGGCATTCGATGTCGATTTTAGCTAGCGTCATTCGGCGTGCTAGAGCAGCGGTTGAACTTGTTCTCGTTAGCCCAATTCATGTTATATGCCCGCGACATCGATAAAGCTTCTCTTATGTATTCTCACCGTCGACAGCCAAGGATCGCGTTACCGAAACAGTTCTCGGCTTCTTGCCGATGCTCGTGTTCCTCGGGCTCCCATATTTGATAC
This sequence comes from Verrucomicrobiota bacterium, assembly GCA_041167145.1. Lineage (GTDB taxonomy): Bacteria > Verrucomicrobiota > Verrucomicrobiia > Chthoniobacterales > UBA10450 > Palsa-1382. The sequence goes on along the minus strand of JBEEGY010000186.1, from coordinate 6,122 downwards.
TTCGCGGGCAGTATCACTCACCCGCCGCAAAACTCCTTCCATGGCAAAGGAAGCGGCATCTTCAACATATTCAGAAGACGGAAGAGCTGGTCGAACGCATTGCGAGCGCTCGAACGAGACCGGGGGCTAATTGGATCGATGCGGCCGCCGCGCCGGCTGAATTTAGCTGACATATATCCGGTCTACCGTTATTTCCGGTTTTTAACTTGATTGCCGCGATTATCTGGCCGCCATAGAAAGGGAGGACCGGGTCGCCTCAGATTGCGAAATATTGCATCGACATTGAGCGCTCGATTCTCAACACTCGCGGCATCTGACCAAATATGAAAACAAAACTGATGTTCTCGGCCGCCTTTTTAACATCTGGATTTCTGATTTCCAGCTTCGCCGGCCCGGCTTCGATGTCCGATTACTCGAAGGAGAAGAACCCGGTTGTCGAGCAGCAGCCAGTGTGCGATCCGAGATGGTATATCAGCATTGGTGCAGGAACCGATTTCGATTACCAAGGCACAGACTTTTTTAATGGCGCTCGCGCGCTTGCTTTCGGCGGGGCCGTCCTGCTCGACATCAATTCGCACACATACGACAGCGTCTACAACACTAATTTTTATCGGATTCAGGGGGAATTCGGCTACGTCCTCAGCCGCCATCTCGAAGTTTTCGGTATGTTCAAGTACAGTCACGCTGACAGCGAGATAACCAGTGGCAGCACGGCAACTGTGGATTTAAAAGGACCCGTCACCTTTGTCCTCACCGACCACTGGGGCGACTATAGCGCGTGGGGCGGCGAATTGGGATTACGTTATTTCTTTCTCCCGAAAGAAGCGCGCTTCAGGCCGTATGTCTCTATTTCCGGCGGCGCGACCGCGGTCGACGATATCCACCTTTTAGTTGTTGACGACACCGGTAGCACGGCGTTCGATGGTGCGCTCTATGATAGCAGCGTCGTTGGGACTGTCGCGCTGCTGGTTGGCGTAGAAGTGGCGGTTTCCTGTCACTTCTCTGTTGGGGTCGATGCAGGCGTGCGCTACGAGACGAAACTAGATGGAAACGACAGCGATCTGATTGATCAAGGCTACTCCACCATAAGCAACGTTAACAACGCGGGCGATCGTCTTTATTGTCCGGTAACGGTCTACGGTAAGTTTCGGTTTTAAGTTCTAATAGAGCGGCTGGGCAGACTGCTGCAGGCTCCCTCTAAAAGGGTAGAGGAGCGATCTCGCTGTGGAGTCCGTAGACGTCCTAAAGAGCACTGGGCATTCCGAGCTTGGATCAATTCGAACATTGCGGCTTTCCTTAAGTGGCGTTTTCGTCCCGGAACTGTTAAGCAAGCCAAAATTCCCGTAACATTTCAATGCGAGGGTTACCGCATAAAGCATCACGTACTTTTCTTCCGCAAGTGACACCGCAATTTGGCTAACCCGACGATACGGCTGAAGAATACGCGCCGGTAACCGGCCGGTGACCTTGTTCTCGTTGGTTTCTGGTGAGAGTGCTATAAGAACAACGCATGCCGGCCATTGGAATTACAGGCGGGATCTCCACGGGCAAGACAGCTTTCTGCGATTGTCTGCGCGAGATCGTTCCGGAGGCGAAATTCTTTAACGCGGACAAGGCGGCGCGCGAACTTGTCGATCTTGACAAGGAAGTTAAGGAAGAGCTTTTGCGCGAATTCGGGCCGGAAACGTATTTCCCCGGAGGAGACTTGAATAGGGAGAGACTTCGGGCCATAGTCTTTGTGGACGCCGCCAAAAAGAGCGCGCTCGAACAAATTCTCCATCCGCGGATTCGCCAGCAATGGAGCGCGGAAGCCAAAACGCATCGCAACGCAGCCGAATTTTTCTTCGCAGATATTCCACTTCTATATGAAACCGGTGGTGAGACCTTTTGCGACCGAGTGGTGGTGGTGGCGTGTTCGCGCGAAATCCAATTTTCTCGACTTTGGCAACGGAGCAGACTTGACCGCGCCGTAGCCGGACAAATTATCGATTCACAAATGCCGTTAAACGAAAAAATTAGTCGGGCCGATCACGTGGTCTGGAACAATGGGGAGCGCGCGGTGCTTAAAGAGCAAGCCAAGGCGCTCATGGAATTGTGGCGCGCTTGATCATGGACGAAGAGACGAAAGCGTCGGCAGCTGTAGAGGCAGGCATGTCGCCTGCGGATTCGCAGAGTGCGGCCGGAGAGGGTGCCTCGGATGCAGCCGACCCTGCGAAAGAAGAGAAGTCGCTCGCCGCGGCGAGCGATTCCACAACGCCAGGGCCACAGGCGGCGGCAGCGGCCACAGTTCCGAAACCGATTGACTTGAACGAGCTGCAAGGTTTTTCAACCGAAGAAATCGTGTCGCTGGCGAAAGAATTGGGTGTGCATTTGCATCCCACGCGTTCACGTCACCATCAGATTGTCGATCTTGTGCGACAGGCGCTGGCGCGCGGCGGGACGGTGACGGCAGAAGGTTTTCTCGATCAGGTGGGCGATGCATTTGGATTTTTGCGCTGCCCGAAGTTGAACTTTCTTCCCGTGCCGGAGGATGTGTGCGTGCCGCGTGCGATCATGCAGCAATTTCATTTGCGGCCGGGTCACCAAGTGGCGGGTAAACTTCGGCTGCCGCGCGAGCGTGAAAAACTATTGGTACTCTACGAAGTCACATCGATTGAAGGTCAACCTCCCGATCAATGGACGGAGCCGCCGGATTTCGAAAAACTGACGCCGCAATATCCGCAGGGCCGGATCATGCTGGAAAATCCGAAGACGGATTCGATCAGCGCGCGGGCGGTGGATTTGCTGACGCCGCTGGGGCGCGGGCAACGCGGATTGATTGTGGCACCGCCAAGGGTGGGGAAAACGATTTTGCTCAAGGAAATTGCGAAGGCGATCCGGGTGAATCATCCGGAGATCGTTTTGATTTTGCTGTTGGTGGATGAACGACCCGAAGAAGTGACGGACCTGCAACGCGAGATCGATTGCCAGATTTACAGCTCAAACTTCGACGAAAATGTAACGCGACATGTGCAAGTGGCGGAGCTGGTGCTGGAACGGGCGAAGCGATTGGTGGAGCTAAAGAAGGATGTGGTCATTTTGCTCGACAGCATTACGCGGCTTTCGCGCGGTTATAATAGTATCCAGCCGGGCAAGGGCCGGACGATGTCGGGCGGCGTAGAATCGAAGGCGCTGCTCAAGCCGAAGAAATTTTTCGGTTCGGCGCGCAACGCGGAAGAAGGCGGAAGTTTAACGATCTTGGCGACAGCATTGATCGACACCGGCAGCCGGATGGACGAATTGATTTTCGAGGAATTCAAAGGGACGGGGAACATGGAGCTGCATCTCGATCGCGGACTGGTGGAAAAGCGGCTTTATCCGGCGATCCATGTTATGCAGTCGGCCACGCGACGCGAGGAATTGCTTTATCACCCGGACGAATGGGAGCGCGTCAAGTTATTGCGGAAAACGATGGCGGCACTTCCCCCGATCGAGGCGATGGAGTTGTTGATCAACAATCTGCAAGCGACCAAAACGAACGCCGAATTACTTTTGAGCGGGCTGCGGTGATTCCCAAAAGGAAATCCCAAATCCCTGGCTCCAAACCCCAGGGAAATTTCAAACTTTCAAAGACCAAAGGGAGATCGCGGCTTTGGCGTTCTACAGCTTTGGTGATTGGGATTTGTTTGGATCTTGGGGTTTGGGATTTGGAGCTTAGAAGATGTTGCTCGAAAAGTTTGAAAGGCAAAATGTGATCACGAGCGCATCGCAGCTGGGAGAATTTCTTCCCCAAATCGATTCAGTCGATCGCGTGGCGATCGATACGGAAGCGGACAGCCTGCATTGTTACCGCGAAAAACTTTGTCTGCTCCAGATCAGCGTGCCAAACGGAGATTTGCTGATCGATCCATTAGCAGATGTCGATCTTGCGCCGTTGTGCGCGGTCTTGGAAAGAAAGGAAATTGTCTTGCACGGGGCCGACTTCGATCTGCGTTTGCTGCGCCGGAGTTTGAATTTCGCCGCCCGCCGGACTTTCGACACGGTGATCGCGGCGCGTCTGCTTGGCATTCGCGAATTCAGCCTCGCGGCATTGATTGATCGCTACTTCGGAGTGCAACTTACGAAAGGTTCACAAAAAGCGAATTGGGCGCAGCGACCGTTGTCGAAGCGAATGGTTGAATACGCAGTCAACGATACGCATTACCTGTTGCCGTTGGCGGAAAAGTTGGAAGCGGAATTACGCGAACGCGATCGCCTGGAATGGTTTCGGCAATCGTGCCAGCGCGGGCTGGAGCAAGCGGCCGTGGAACGCGTGCGCGATCTCGATGAAGCGTGGCGAATTTCCGGCGCAGGAGCGTTGCGCGGGAAGGCTGCGGTGGTGCTGCGCGCCCTGTGGCAATGGCGGGAGAAAGAAGCGGAAGCAGCCGATCGCCCACCGTTTCACATTTTGCAAAATGGCGAACTCGTGGCGTCGGCGGAAGGTTTTGGCCAAGGGGACAAACCAGATTATTCTCACTTTTCCTCACGCCGGCGGCGCGCGTTTCACGAAGCAGCCGAGCAGGCGTTGCGGTCGCCGCCAGAAACGTGGCCGTTGCCGCGACCTCGCACCGGAACGCGGCCGAGCGCGGAAATGAGGGCGCGCGCGGAAGAGTTGAAGCGGCGCCGGGACCGCGGTGCCGCGCAATTGGAATTGGAACCGCAATTTGTCGCGCCGCGCGCGACCCTGGAAGCGCTGGCCGCGAATGAAGCGAGTGGCGCGTCCCTACTCGTTCCCTGGCAACTCGAATTGCTCGGCATTCCCTCTAGCCGCGGTCGCTGACCGCGGGTTGATTCTTTTTTGGCCGAAGCCAACCGCCTTTGCCCGCGAGGTTACGGCGGGTCAAGTCGGCAGCGCCGAAAGCTTCGCGCGCGAGGCAGTTACCACCTTCACTGGTTACCGAAACTCTTTTAGCGGCCCATACGTAAAAGCTTGACCTAAACGGGCGCTCGCCTCACAAAAGACCGGCGCGGCGCCTGAACCGGGCCGCGCTTATGGATTTTCGTCTTTGCCGGCTTATTGTCGTCTCGATTGGGCTTTATTCCCTGGGGATTAGCCGCGGTGCCGCTTGGGCGGCGCAAAAAGAAGAAGCGCGCATCACGCAGATAATTCAGGATGTGCAATTGCTCGGGGCAAGCAATGTCTCGCGCTCTGCGGCAGTGAACGACAGCGTCTCGGAGGGAATGAGGGTCCGCCCCGGCCCGGACGCGCGTGCGGAACTAACGTTCAACGACAAAACTGTCGCCCGCCTCGGAGCTAACGCGGTTTTCAGTTTCAAGGATGGCACTCGAACTCTGAATTTGGAAGAAGGCGCGTTACTCCTCCAGGTCCCGAAGAGCGCGAAAGGCGCGAGGGTTTGTTCAGGAGGCATCGCGGCCACGGTGACCGGCACAACGGCCGTCTTTGAATCTCATCCGACGCATTACAAGTTTCTCGTCCTCGATGGGACAGGACGATTGTATCGGCCCGGTCATCTCGGCGATTCCGTTCTCGTGAATGCTGGCCAGATGGTTTTCGGCCAGCCGAAAACAGCCCTAAGCGACCCAGTGGACTTTGATATCGGCCGCTTCGTAAAAACGTCCCGCTTCATTACGGATTTTCCGCCTCTGGGCAGTGGCGCATTGCTGGTGAAGGAAAGCCAGAAGCAGCAACGCGAGAAATCCAAAAAGAATTTAATCGACACCAACCTGGTGATTCTTGGAGGTGGAACAGCGGTGTCAATTGTCGATCCAACTCAGGTTGAGGCGATCGACCGGGGAACGGCGAAGGCCTCGACCGACCTTGGTACTATTGAGACGTCTTCGAAACCGGGACCAATTCCGACGCCGATTCCGGGCACGACTGATCACTCGCAGTAGCAAACCATTATGGAAACAATTTTAGGAACGTTCACGGGTCGCAGCTCGGTCGCGCGCGTTTCGATTTTTGTTTTCGTATGTCTGACGGCCGCCGTTCCGGCGGTGAAAGCGGTCCAACTAAGGGAGGCCCGAGTCACTCAAATAATAAAGGATGTGAAACTGATGGGCGCGCAGGGAGGACAGCGGTCGGCGACGGTGAGTGACGATGTGCGCGAGGGAACGGCGGTGCGTACCGGCTCGGACTCGCG
>JBEEGY010000185.1:0-3676 GCA_041167145.1 Verrucomicrobiota bacterium | reverse complement strand
GCGCTAATGATCAGCGGCGGCGCGTAAGCGAATCCGAACTGCTGAAGGCGTTCGGGCGTGAGCTTTTTCGTTTGGCGGTTTTTCATAGGTGAATGGACAAATAATTCGAAACGCACTTTCGTCCAGCGGATCTAGCCGAAATCGCCGGGTTCCTCTACATTCCAAAGAAATGAGCGCAGAATGGAAGACGCGCGAAGAAATGGAGGACGGGGAGCGCACAGCGCTCGCGTCCGTTGCTCAAAAATCGGGTGAATCGCGCGGGCGGCAACACTGTGAGCCGAGTCACGCCTATCGCACCGAATTTCAGCGGGATCGTGCGCGCATTATTCATTCGCGCGCGTTCCGCCGCCTCGAATACAAGACGCAGGTTTTTCTCAACGGCACCGGCGACCATTTGCGAACGCGTCTGACGCATTCGATCGAGGTGGCGTCGATCAGCCGCACCATCGCGCGTGCGTTGCGGCTGAACGAAGATCTGGCAGAAGCAATCGCGCTTGCCCACGATCTGGGCCATTCACCTTTTGGACATTCCGGCGAGGAGATACTGGCCGAATGCATGCGTGACCACGGCGGGTTCGATCATAATCGTCAAAGTGTGCGCGTGGTCGAACTGCTCGAAACGCCTGATCCAAATTTTCCGGGCTTAAACCTCACATTCGAAGTGCGTGAAGGTCTGCGGAAGCATGAGCGACCTTACAGGTTCCCCACTCCGGCAGAGAAAGAATACGATTGTCCATCGTTGGAGGGGCAGGTTGCCGATCTGGCAGATGAGATCACGTATTACAGTCACGACCTCGATGACGCGCTTGATTTTGAAATCTTGACCCCGGCGCGATTGGAGGAGAACGAGGTGTGGCGCAACAGTCATCGCGCAGTGCTCGCGCGTTACAGGGACACGCGCGAACCGGAACTGCACAAGTTGATTATTCGCGACATCATTGATCGCGAAGTGCACGACCTCGTTGCGACCAGCGCGGAATCGATCGCGGAATCAGGTGTGCAGAGCGCAGACGACGTGCGCCGGCAAACCGCCCCGCTTATTCGTTACAGCGATGAATTGGCCGAGGCGAACCGCGCACTCCGGAAATTTTTGTACCAAAATGTCTATTACCATCCGCGCGTCGCGGAAGTGAACCAACGCGCTTGCGAGATGCTGCGGCGCGTTTTCGAAGCGTACCTTGCCGATCCCGATAGACTGGGCGAAGGCGCGATGCGACGAGTCGAGAAGGAGGGGCTGCATCGCACAGTTTGTGATTACATCGCGGGCATGACCGACCGTTATGTAATGGAAGAATACGCGCGCATTGCCGGTTTGTAGCCGCCTCGCTATGCGAGGCGTGCCATTGCGTGTGACACACAACCGCGCGTCTCACAGAGACGCGGCTACAGCTATGCGGCGGCGTTGCCGATCTCGTCGCGTAAATATCTGATGAGAAAGCGGAGGCGCTGATTGAGCGAGCGTTCTTCGAGCAGTCGTTGCCGGCGCAATGGATCGCTCACAAACGTCGAACCCATTAGGTCCGCCAGCATTTCCAGATCGCGCAATTCGGAAAGATACCGATCCAGTTTTGCGGGAAGCTGACCGCGATCGTGCTTTAGGCTGCCGTAGAGCTCGATCACTTTTGCGCCGAGCGCTTCGGTCTCGACGGTAGTGGCGTCGCGCGATTCTACGGTCTCGATGTTGGCGATCGGAAACGGCTTCTCCCGTTCGAAACTGGTGAAGCGCACACGTTGCAGGCCTTGCAGGACCAAATTCGATGTGCCGTCACTGCGTTCGACACAGGCGCGAATCAATCCAGCGGCGGCGAGATGGAAAAAATCCTCGGGGGCATCCCAATCCGGGCAGATCGGCTTAACCAACGTCACGCAAAACATCCGATGCTTTCGAAGCGCCTGCTCCAGCATCTTGCGATAGCGCGCCTCGAAAATGTAAAGCGGCAGCAGCGCGTGTGGAAACAGCACGGCTTCCGGAAGCGGCATCACGGGTAATTGCTCGGGTAAAGTTATGGATGAGGACATGTTTCGTCATCTGTACCTTATGCGTGTCGAGCAAAGGGCAAGTCTCGAGGGTGAATAGACTCACGGACCGAATCCTAGTGCGCGGACTTGTTCCAGCGACATTTGGCCTTCGAGGTTGGTCGCGGCAGCGACCGATGCGTAAATCAGCACAGAGCCGGCGCGCGCCAGCAGGACACGAGAAATCGCCCCGAGTTTGCCAATTCCCATGACGGCAAGTGAGAGATTCCAACGGCTGCTTGTCATGAACTCGAGCAAACGTCCGAGTTCCATCTCTGTGTCCGTGCGTGTTGCGACCTTAAAAATATCTGCGCAAAGCGCTTTCGCATTGTGCGCTTTGGCCTCGAGCAATCGCGAGCTCGGTGTCGATTTGAAATCGTGGAACGAAATGATTTGCCGGACGTTTTTTGCTTTAGCGATCGCGAGCAAGGCTCGCAGCGTACGGGCTGAACGTAACTCGACGTCGATATAATCGGCGTGACTCAAGAATCGAGCGAGCAGATCCCGCCGTTGCCGCAGCCGAAGTTTGTTAGCGCCACCTTCGCGCGGGTCTCGCGCTGTGATGATGAGCGGCGTGCGCAGTCTCGGTAATACCTTTTCCACTTCATCGGCCATGCCTGCCAAACGATCCAAGCGCAATTCGAATAAATCCGGCGGCCTGCGCATCCGCACTGCCCGCTCCAGATCGGCGCGCGACGCGATTACGCCGACAACCCGCGGACGCCGCTTGGTCGAGCGACGCGCCATCATTTTTTTGTCACGGACGGTGCAACCATTCTCTCGACATACTTGGCCAGGATGTCGAACTCGAGATTTACGAAATCGCCGATGGTTACACGATCAAGGTTGGTATGGCACTTGGTGTAGGGAATGATCCACACCTCAAAGCTTCTCGGAAGAACTTCCGCAACGGTAAGACTGATTCCATTGACGGTGATCGAACCCTTGGAAACCACATAATGCCTGGAGTTTTCCGGCAATTCGACTTCCAGTCGGAAGTCTGCGCCTTTCGTGTCGAAGGCGATAATGGCCGCGACGCAATCAACGTGGCCTTGAACGAAATGTCCGCCGACGCGGCCGTCAGCGCGTAACGCCCGTTCCAGATTTACGGGGCTGTCCTGCTGCAAATCGTGGAGGTTAGTGCAAGCGATTGTTTCCTCGAGAAGATCGAAGCTCAAGCAATCGCTGTGGCACGAAGTTAGCGTCAAACAGCAACCATTCACGGCGATGCTCTCCCCGGGGTTGACGTGTTTGGCGGTTCCCGGCGCGGCGATTTGCAGCTCGGTCCCGTGATCACGTGCGCGCACGGCCACAACTGTGCCAACTTCTTCGATTAATCCCGTGAACATAATCTTGCGGTAGGATCAGCTAAATAGTTACACCGTTACATCGGATTTACGATTCGACGATTTACCGTTGCGAAGCTAATTAGCCATTGCACATATCTCCGCCGAACGCGGCACCGATAACGCTCGCCCGAATGGTTTGGATGACCAGTCACTTGCAATCGCTAACCTAACGAACTGACATGCCGGCACGGTTGAAAAAAATCCCGCTGACGATCTTTCAGCGCTTTTTCCGCACAGAGACACTTGGCGGTCTGGTTCTGTTGGGATTCGGTCTTGCGGCGCTCGCGATTGCCAATTCGCCGTTGTCCGCA
>JBEEGY010000184.1:0-2602 GCA_041167145.1 Verrucomicrobiota bacterium | reverse complement strand
GCTGTTGCTGCTCCAGCATGAGCCGGTCTTGGCGACCTGACTCACGCGACCTCGCACATGTCCGCGAACTCGCAACAGCTTAAGGGGCGTCGCGTTTGCGCCGCTTCTGTTTATGGCTTTAGCGCGGCCGAGATGAAAAAGATCGCTCACAACCTGCATGCCAAAGCGAAAGAAGAAATCGCGAGCCGACGCGCCAGAAAATTCCGGGGCTCGATCGAAGAAGCTTTATAGCGCCTATCTCGCCTCATCGAATCAGCTCGGCATGATTTTTCTTCAACCAATCGAGCACGTCTTCGCGCAAGCGCTTCGTGAATTCGATCAGTTCTTTCGCGTCAGCTTCGCTCGTTAGGCCGGCTGAATCGTACTCCGCCGCGTTGCGCGTCTTGCGGCAGGTATCGAGGTAATCCCCGTCGTCTTTGCGGTCCGCTCCGAGGATTAACGGCAGCGATTGTAACGTGCGGTAGTGGGCCTGGAGTTTTTCAGGCCGGTAACCGGACGCATTGAGCAAAATCGTGCAGAGCTGAAGCGCCGCGTTGTAGGCGATGCCGAATTTCCAATCAGCGGAAAGATCACGTTGTGCGTCTTTGAGATCGCGCTCGACTACGCCGAGGAGATCGGCAATCTCTTGCCGGGTGATTTTGTGCGGACGCAACCAGCCGTTCTTAGCCCAAGTTTCCAAGCTCATGCTCGTCTCCGATTACAAAAATGCGTGGCGTCGCCAGGACACGGTTAAGAAAAGGATCATTAGCCCGTTTGCGCCGCCGAAACTCTTGCGGCGTGAAAACCTTCGGGTTGATCTCGCGGCCGACTTTATCGGCGACGCCGCCAAGCAGCTTTGTTATCTGACGCAAGCCGATGTCGCCCACGGTTAGTAGATCGATGTCGCTATGCGCTTGTTCGCGCGCTTGTGCGATTGATCCGAAGATAAACGCGAGAGTGATGCGTTGTTCCTTTCCGAGCTCGCGCCGTAGGACGTCGGCCAAGCCGCTGGTTTTCAGAACCAGACCGCGAATTTCTGGATAGAGAGGATGATCTTCTCGAGCAGTATAATATCTGCGATTGCCATCGGTCCGGGCCGCGATCAGGCCGAGCTTGGTCAGTCGCGCAAGCTCTTGCCGCACGGTGCCAATGGCCAATCCCGAGCGACGCTCCAGCTCGCGGACATGAAGCGGTTGTCCCTCGAGGCCAAAGAGGAGGCGAAAAACCTCCGCCTTAACGCTGGAGGAGAGTAATTGAGCGAGAGAATTGGATTGTGCGGTAATACCATACAATTGTGCGGTTTTACCATTCATGCAACTCCATAACATCGCCAGAACGAGGCGAGTGCATGGGACTTCACGGCATCGGCCTGAAGTTCCAGCGTCAACCTCGGCGTCCCTTGGTCGAATCAGGATGACTTTTTCAGAATATCGGAAATCCAGACCAGCAGATTTGTGATCACGTCGCGGCGATTCGGTTCGTGCCCATTTGAGACAGTTTTAGTTCGGTTAAATTCCGCGTTCCTTCACGATGCGATTGCGCTTGCCGAGTACGATGACGCGGGGCTTCCAGTGTTGGACCTTATGTTTGGGGACGTTGGCGAAGCTCATGATGGTGAGGACGTCACCTCTTTTTCCCTGGAGGGCAGCCGCGCCGTTGAGGACGATCTGGCCCGAACCGGGATCGCCGGGGATGGCGTAGGTCTCGAAGCGATTTCCGTTTGCCATATTGCTGCACAGGATGCGCTCGTAAGGTATGAGCCCGCATTTCTCCATCAGGTCGGCCGCGATGGTCAGGCTGCCTTCGTACTTCAGATTGCCATCTGTGATTGTGGCGCGGTGAATCTTCGATTTTAGCAAACAGACTTGCATACGCGGATCATCAGCGGACCGGCAAGATCGCTGGTTTGTGGGTTGCTGAGTGTTGATTTCGGGAATAGACCCTCGCGCACGTCGTTCGCGTAATCCTTCGCGGCACGCACGATCACTTGGCCGAGCTGCGCATACTGTTTGGCGAAGGGCGGCGCGAAAGTGTCGAAGAGTCCGAGAACGTCGTAGCTGACCAGCACCTGGCCATCGCAGTGCGGTCCGGCGCCGATGCCGATGGTCGGAATCTTCAGTTGTGAAGTTACGGCCTCGGCAACGGTGTCGGGAATCGCTTCGAGCACGATCGCAAATGCTCCGGCATCTTCCAAGGCGAGCGCGTCGAGGATCAGTTCCTGGGCGGCAGATTCACTGCGGGCCTGCTGGCGCATTCCGCCAAGGCGATGCACGTGCTGAGGAGTGAGCCCGAGGTGACCCATGACAGGCAGGCCAGCCGCGGTGAGCTTTCGAACGGTATCGGCGACAGCGCGGCCACCTTCCAGCTTCACTGCCGCGGCGCCGCCTTCCTGGAAGAGCCTTGTCGCATTGCGCGTGGCCTGCTCGGGCGAAACCTGATACGTGAGAAACGGCATATCGGCCACCACCAGCGCGCGGTTTGCACCTCGGGCGACCGCGCGCGTGTGATGAATCATTACGTCCAGAGTGACTGGGATCGTTGTGTCCAATCCCATGATCACATTTCCGAGGGAATCACCGACGAGCAGCAGGTCGATCCCGGCTCGATCGAGCAGCCGCGCCAT
>JBEEGY010000183.1:0-4431 GCA_041167145.1 Verrucomicrobiota bacterium | reverse complement strand
CGTTGTCGTCTTGCCGCAGCCGGTTGCCCCCGTGACGAGGACCAGGCCGGTTTTTTCCTTGGCAATTTCCTCGAAGATTGATGGCAATCCCAACCCTGTAATAGTGGGAATGTGACCTTGCAGCTTGCGCAGTACAATGGAGAAGTGGCCCTGCTGGCGGAAAATATTTACGCGGAAACGCGCTTCGTTGCCGAGCGAATAGCTGCAATCGCACGAACCGCCGGTCAGATAATCATATATCAAGCGCCGATTCCCCTGGATAAGGGTGAGCGCAATTTGCTCCGTTTGATAAGGAGTTAACGCTTCGATCGGCGGGTCGACAAAGACCGGCTTTAGTTCGCCGAAATCCTCGACCTGCATCGGATGACCAACTGAAAAATTAAGATCGGAGATGCCGTCGTAAGTCTTCAGCATCGCCGAAAGAATTCTGTCGAGATCCGGGATGCGCATACCTACCTATTCCTCCGCGCCATCTGGCGGCGGCTCTTTCAGGAATGGCCGGAATTTCTTTTTGTCCATCGCCTTGTCGTACGCTTCTTCTGGCGAAATCCGCGTGTGACGCAAGTGTTCCATGATCGCGTCATCGAGAGGTTGGTTACCCTTTTTCTTACCGACCTGGATCATACCGGGAATCTGGTGGGTCTTGGCTTCCCGGACGAGGTTCGCGATGGCCATATCGACCACGAGAATTTCCAGCGCCGCCACGCGTCCCGGCTTGTCGATGCGTTTAAAAAGATTCTGGGCGATGACGCCTTTCAGAGATTCGGCCAGGGTGGCGCGAATCTGATTCTGTTGATCGGTGGGAAACACGTCGATGATACGGTCGACGGCTTTTGCGGCACTTGAGGTGTGGAGAGTCCCAAAAACCAGGTGACCGGTGGCAGCAGCGGTCAGGGCCAGTTCGATGGTTTCGAGATCGCGCATTTCGCCTACCAGAAGGATATCCGGGTCTTCGCGCAGGGCGCCGCGCAGAGCCGCCGCGAAGGAGCGCGTGTGGACACCCACTTCGCGATGTTGAACGAGGCAGTTCTGGCTCCGGTGCACAAATTCGATTGGATCCTCTACGGTGATGATGTGGTCGTGCCGCTGCAGGTTGGCGTAGTCCATCATCGCCGCCAGCGTTGTTGACTTGCCGGACCCCGTGGGACCCGTTACCAGAATCAGTCCCTTTTTCAGCATCGGGAATTTTTTCAAGACCGGAGGCAGGCCGAGATCCTCCACGGTCATAATCGTGGAAGGAATCAGACGAAATACGGCCGAGATGCCGTATTTTTGCTGGAAGAAATTGCAGCGATAACGCGCCACCCCGGGGACTTCGTATCCAAAATCAATATCCAGCGTTTCTTCGAAGGTTTTGATTTTTCCCTCCGGCGCGATCTCATAGACCATTGCCTTCAAGTCATCATTATGGAGGGGGGGATAATCGACGCGCACGAGCTCGCCGTTGATGCGCAGCATTGGGGCGTTGCCAGTAGAGAGGTGAAGGTCGGACGCCTTTTGCTCTCCCATCAATTTGAAAAATGAATCGATTCGCGCCATGGGGCGCCTTTCTTAAAGCTAAATCGATGCCATCGGGCACGGATTCAGGCCGCCCGAGCCGTCTCCCTGGGGCTTCCGCCCGAACTTGGAAACCACCCCTTACCGGCTTGTTTCCCGGCTCGCCTCGATCGTCGAACGGATCTGCTCGAGCAATTTCTCGCGGGTATAGGGTTTTGGAATAAAACCCCGCAAGCCTTGGGCCAGCATATTCCCGAGTTTGCTCTGCTCGGCGAAACCGCTGCTTAGGACGACCGCGACCTCTGGATTGAGCGCCCTCAGCTCGTCGAAAACGGCGTCCCCATCCATGATTGGAAGGAAGAAGTCGAGAATCACCAGGGCGATTCGTTCTCCGATCTGCTGATAGATTCTGAGCGCTTCGAATCCGTCATGGGCAACAATAACTTTGTAGCCCTCTTCGCACAGGGTGTCGGAAGCGAACTCTGTCACTTCGATCTCATCATCAACCAGCAGGATCAGCTCGCGGTTCCCCTTTGGATTCAATACCTCGATATCCGAAGGAATTGCCGCCGGGCGCGATCCACTTTTTCGGGTCTCCGCTTCTTTCGGTTTCTCGCGAGAGATCGATTTTGCGGCCGGCGCCACCTTGGATTTCGCCTGAGGCTGTGGCGACGGCGGCGGCACAATGGTAAAAGCGGGGAGCGGCGAGGCGCCTGGCTTGGCCGTCTTGATCGCGGTCCCCTCAAGGATACGCGAAGTAATTCGATCGAAGAGAGTTTGGGCCGTTTTTGCGGCCGTCTCTACGCGCTCGCCCAGCAACTCAATGTAGTTGTATTGGCCTTTGTGCTCGCGAGCCAGATCAGCGTAGCGGGAAATCTGCTGCAACATTGAATTCAGCTCGGTCGACGTCATCGCGATCCATTTGAGGTCTTCCTGGTCGAGCATAGGACTGGGCGGGGCTTCAGGTCTGATCACGGTCGTTCAAACAAGCCCAGAAAACACAGCCTAAAACGGCAAAAATGGCGATCGCGAAGGAACCAATTGTGAGCATAATTGTAAACGAAATTATCAGCACGCTTCATGCCCCCTCCAGCGGAGGACGTCAATTGGAATCCCAGGTAAATTCCCGTGCTTTTGGATGAGGTTACATTTGTAGGCTCGAGGCTACACAAACAGGGCTTTGTCCAATTTGTGGGTAGCGATGGCGGCCCCAAGTATTACGGTTCCTCCTGTGGGTTCCAATTTCCGATCCGGTTTTTATGCCGGCCTCTTTCTCACGGTCGTGCTTGGAATTTACCTCGCTCGACTCTGGCAACCCGATCGCCAGGTCCAACTGCATAGCGCACATCTTATTTCTCAGATCGAGAAACGGAATTGGTCCGCGGTCGCCGACTTTCTCGGAGCCGATTATCGCGACCAATGGGGCGATGATCGAAGACTCGTTTTGGAACGCTTGCGCGAGGTCTTTGGCGCTCCGGGCAGCGTAAATATTACCGCAAACAATGAAGTCATCCGAAGCGAAGGGGGAGACGGTTGGTGGAAGGCAAAAATCACGATCAAAGCCGGCGGTCCATTGGGCGCGGACATCGAAGAGCGAATCAATTCTCTCTCCACGCCATTCGAATTGGAATGGCATCGGCTATCGAGCAGCCCGTGGGATTGGAAACTGATTAACGTGACCAATCCGGCGCTCGAAATTCCGCGCCGAATCGATTGAAGAATTTCCAGCGGCGCCCGTCCCGGCGGCAATTATCGCCCTACTTTCCGACCGCGTTTCGCAGTTCGGTTTTCGCCGACTCAACTTCCCGCGGCGCAGCGTGACAAAGGAGGAGGGCCCGCAGCCGGTCGCCTTGATAGTATCGCGCCACAAATTTCTTTTTGGCGTAAGCGCCTAGGAGATCCACCCGTGTCGGCTGCAGACTGAAATCGCCGACAAAGTCGAATCGCAAATCGAACATCTCGGTCCAGAAATACGGTATTTGCTCGTAGCGAATCCGTTTTTTCCCGGTGATGTTGGCGCCGGCCACCAGGCCCTGTTGCCGCGCATTTTCCCAATGCGTTTGCCGGCGCACGCCGCCCATCAATCGGTCGGGATAAAAGGCCAGATCGCCGATCGCATAAATCCCTTTCTCTTCCGTCTCAAGATATTCGCTGACGGGCGAACCATGCGGACCGGAAAGCGGAGTGTTTCGCACCAGATCGAGGTTGGGCTCCGCCCCGCACGCGACGACCGCCACCCCGGCGGCGATTCGATTCCCGCTCTTCGTTTGAATATTACGCAGGACCGTCTTGCCCTCGAAACCGTTCAAGCTTTCACCGAGGAGCAGGGTGACCCCGTGCTTCTCGAAATATCCCGTTACCCACGCGCCCGTTTCCGGATCGAGATACCGGTTCAGCAGATACGCGTTCCGATGCATCATGCTGACTTTGAACCGTAACTGGCGCAAACTGGCAGCCGTTTCACAGGCCAGCAATCCGCCCCCGACCACCACCACCGTTTTTTCCAGCTGGGCCATTTCCCGCAGGGCCAGCGCATCTCGAATCGTTCGCAGGTAAATGACATTACCGAGGCCGACACCGGCCACCGGCGGTCGCACCGGCCGGCTGCCCATGGCAAGGCACGCCTTGTTGAACTCAATCGTTTCTCCATTGCCGAGCACCGCGAGCCGCCGATCGATATTCAGCTGGGTGACCATGGTCCCAAGGCGGGTTTCAATTTTGTGCGTGTCGTACCAGCCGGCGTCGAGGTGTGGCAGCTTTTTCAGCGGCGGCTTTTTGTCGCGGAGGAAACTTTTTGAGAGCATCCAGCGCTTATAGGGATGGAACGTCTCAGCGCCGATCAGCGTGATCGATCCGCGCTTGTCGTATTTTCGAATGTTCTCGCAGGCGCTGCCGCCGCCAATTCCGCTCCCTATGATGAGATAATCGCGCTGA
>JBEEGY010000182.1:0-3250 GCA_041167145.1 Verrucomicrobiota bacterium | reverse complement strand
GGTGCGGTCGGTGGCGCGTTGGGCGGACTTGGCGGTCGGAGATAATTTCCGGTCCAAAGTTCGCTGGTCGATGGCGCGACGTTGGTGATATTGTCCCGGCATGAGCCGGTTCGCGCTGATCGCCGCGTTGATGGCGACAACGCTGGGCGCACAACAGCCCGATGACTCGTTCGAAGTCGAACCGGCCATTCTGCCTCAAAATCTGCCAAACGAATCGTCCCCGTCGACGTCTGCCACACCCGCACCCACTCTCGATCTAGCTAAGCTGGAAAAAGATTTGGAGCGTGCCAGGAAAAGCGCCGCCAGTGCGGAACGTCTCTATAAGATTGGCGCGCTCGCGAAGGTGGAAGCAGAAGCGCGCACGATCAAGGTTGTTCGGCTCGAATCGGATCTCGAAAATGCCCGACTCGCCCAGGCAAAAGAGGAAGCTCTTTCGCAACCGGAACAAAAAGAGACGGGCGAGAGCGTGGATGCGACAAGGGCAGAAGGCGATCTCGCTCACGCAATTCAAGCCGCGCACGCGGCCGCAGCCAAACGCGAGCAGGCTGAACTGGAAGCAGCGGAAATGAATTTGTTTCGGCAGCAAAAGCTTCTCGCTCTGGGCAGCGGCAGCAAAGCGAACGTTCGCCGCGCGGAACAAAAACTCACCGAGCTCAAAGCGCCGAAGGACTAATTAGACTTGGGGTAACATCGACATCTGGACCCAATCGACGCCAAATCAACTTTTCCGCAGAGAAGCGCGCAGCCAATACAATAGCGACGCGACAACGAGCACAACTCCGTTGATTGCAAATTCTCGCAAGGTCGCATGCCACAGGATCCAAAGAATGGCGATGATGGCGAGGCCGGGTACAATCTTCACGCCGGGAAAATCGAACGGCACCCCGTCCGTGCGCACGTTGCGACGCACGAGGAACCAGCAGGCCGTGCAGCAGAGCAAATACATAAGCAAGACCGCCACGTTCGACAGCACCGCGAGCGCGGCGAAACTCGAGGTCAGGGAAAGGGTGAATGCCGCTGCGGCGTAGGTGACGATGGCGACGTCGGGTGAACGATACCGCGGATGGACATGCGCAAACCACGCCGGTAACACGCCGTCTCGGCCGAACGCGAAGAGCATTCGCGGCGAACTAAGAATGTCGCTCGTGACAAATCCAAATGCGGAGATGGTCGCGCCCGCCAACAAAATGGTGCGACCCAGGTTGCCCAGAAATAACGCCGCGGCTTCGGCGAGCGGCGCGGTCGAATGATTCGCGAGATCGGCGCCTAGCGTTCCCTGCGCCACCAGTTGAATCATAATGTAAATGACGGTGGTGATGACGAGCGCTAGGTAGGCGGAGCGAGGCACAGTCCGTGCCGGATTTTTCACTTCACCGCTCGGAATCAACGCAACTTCGATTCCGACGAAGGCGAACATCAACAGCACGACACTGTCGCCCAACGCCTTGCTTCCGGGCCAACTCGACCAGCCAATGTTCGCAGGATGAATGAAAAATATTCCGACGCAAACGAAGAGAAGAATCGGCAGCAGCTTCGCGATCGTGACCACGGTGACTGCGCCGGCACCTTCGCGAACGCCACGGACATTGATGAACACAAGTATCCCGTAAACAAAAAAAATGAGGCTCGCGCGCAAGAACGGACTGCCCAACACCGGCGCGAGAGCGGCGATCGAATCTACGAAAACGTTAACAACGCCGGCGACCGCAGCCACAGCGGTAAGACAATACAGCACGCCCGCGAGAAACCCGACGTAGCGGCCAAACGCAACTTCAACATACGCGTAAAGTCCACCGGTGAGCGAAACTCGACTGCCCGCGACTGCGAAACAAGTCACAAACAAAATCATGGCCACCGCGCAAGCGATGAACGCGAGCGGCGCGGCTGGGCCGAGACCTTTCGCCACCAACGCGGGCAATACAAAGATTCCTGCGCCGATAGTTGAATTAACGATGTTTGCCGTCAGACCGGGCACGCCGATCGCGCGGACGAGTTGGTGATCGACCCGTTCCGCTTGCTGGATCGACGTCGTCTCGTCCGCCATTCCGCTGCCTAACTAAAGTCGGCGCTTCGCTTTAACCATGAGGTGTCCGGGGTCAAACCTTGTGCGCGGGCCGCGTTGTACACGCAAAGAAGTTCGTCGACGGCAGCATGCAGAACTTCACCTTCCCGGTCCTCATTTTCGCACTTTGCAGCTTGCTCCGCGTTCAGTCCCTCCACCACTATGTCATGGCTTCGCCGAACGACGATCTTGTCGGAATGAAGCGGACGATATAGTCGCACCGCGATCTCGACTGGAATGTCCCGCAGAGAAAACCGGAACTCCGAGAGGAAAATCAGCGGCTCGCGTATACCCGGATCTGTCAGTGCTTCTTCTCTACTCCAACTCATATGGTGCGTGAATCTTAGATGAAACGAGACAATCGACTCAATTACAATCCCCATTCACCAAAAGCTTGCCGTGATGGAGTTCTTTCAGCGGCGCGATAATAGCAGGCAATCAGAGATTCCTCGACTCTGTTCGGAATGACAACGGAGTTGTCGAGACGTTGTGCTGAACTCCCGATTTCGACATTGGGCGTGGGACGTTAAGCGTTGGGCGTTTGCGGGATGCTTCAATATCCCGCCGCCTGGCCGTCTTTGCGTGATTCACTCGCGCCGACGTAAACGCGCTGGCCGTCGTGCATTTCCACTTTAATGGCTTGATATCCGCCGTAGCCACCCACATCGAAACGGACGTCGTGTCCTTTCTTCTTCAGGTCGCGGACGGTTTCGTACGGGATGCCACTCTCGACTTCGACGTAGCCGCCTGACTCGGTCAATTTTTCGCCGGTCGGTTCGTTGTCGCCTTCGTGTTGCCAACGCGACGCGTCGCCGGCTTCCTGTACATTCAAACCAAAATCAATCTGATTCGTCAGCACTTGCGCGTGACCCTGCGGTTGCATACCGCCGCCCATGACGCCAAACGCTTCCCACGGTTTGCCATCTTTCATAACGAACCCCGGAATGATGGTGTGAAACGGACGTTTGCCCGGCGCGTAAACATTGGCGTGCCCCGGCTCCATCGAGAAAAGTTCGCCACGATCCTGAAACATGAATCCGAGTCCGGGCACGACTATCCCACTGCCCATGCCGCGATAATTGCTTTGGATCAACGAAACCATGTTGCCTTCGTCATCTGCCGTGCACATGTAAATCGTGTCGCCTTGGTCGAGCGCGGGATTGCCCGCCTCCACTTTCTTCGCGGCGC
>JBEEGY010000181.1:0-17045 GCA_041167145.1 Verrucomicrobiota bacterium | reverse complement strand
CGGCCGCCTGGTAACCAAGTTCCGGATCGCCGCCGGCCCCGAGACCACGCGTCACTCCGCGTCCGAGTTGCACCTTCGCAGTCGCGACTGAGCTGGCCAGCGATTGCACATCGGTGTTGATGGCAATGAGATCGCCCTTGTCCATTCCGTCTAGGACGATGCGATCGAGAGTGTTGGTGCCGGCGCCGCCTACGCCTACGACTTTGATTGGTATGACCTCTTCCTCGCGTTCAGGCAGGCTGTAATTGTGGCTAAGCTGGATCATAACGTTTCCTTGTCGATCTTATCGCTGTCGATTTTATCCATCGCATTTCTCAACTGTCATTCCGAGCTGATTAGATTTATTCATCGCATTCCAGTAAAGAACCGCCCGAACAGTCTTCCGATGCCGCGCCGAGGCCGGCGGTCCGCTTGCACGGCTTGCGCGTACTTAATCAAACCGATGGCGGTTGAAAATTGCGGATTTTCAAACGCGGATGTTAGGCCGGACATGGTTTGGGCGTGTGCAACGCGCGCGGGCATCTCAAAAATTTGCTCGGCCAGATGATTAATGCCGTTGAGGAGACTACAACCTCCAGTAATAAAAATGCCTTCGCCGATGTAGTTGATGAACGCTTGCTCTTCGAGTTTGCGCTTGAGCAGCTCAAACGTTTCACGCAAGCGCAGGTGAATGATGGTGTTGAGCGACTCGCGTTCGATCTCCTTGCCAGCGAAGCCGGAATCGTCCTTCAGCAAAACCGTTTCGCCCGGCAAACAATTGCCCAGCGTGCAACTTCCTTCTTCGGTTTTTAGTTTCTCAGCGCGCGTCATCGGAATGCGAAGACCCATCGAGATATCATTGGTGATGTGGTCACCGCCCACGGCGAAGCAGCCGCAATCTTTCACCGCACCGTCGACATATAGAATGTAATCAGTTGTCCCGCCACCGACGTCGATAACGAGCGCACCCAAGTTTTTCTGATGTTGCGTGAGCACGACCTGCGCGGAAGCGAGCGCATTAAAGACAACGTCCTCCACTTCCAGCGGCAGCTCCTTTACGCAGCGAATCGTGTTTTGGATGCGCGTACGGACGCCGTGAACGATGTGAAAATCGGCCTCCAACTTGTGGCCAAGCATACCCACGGGATTCAGCACGCCGTCCTGTCCATCGACATGGTAATGCTGAATGATTGAATGCAGGAACGCGTTCTGTGCAGGAATACTCACCTCACGCGCGCTGATCTTCACGTCCTCGATATCTTGCTCGTCGATTTCGTCGCGATCTTCTGGCAACAGCACTGTGCCGCGGTTGTTGAAACTTTGAATGTGCGACCCGGAGACGCCGACGTAAACGCTACGAATCATGACATCGCTCTTCTGCTCGGCGTCGACCACGGCTTCGTGCACACATTTCATGGCGGTTTCGAAATCGACGATCTCGCCCTTACGCACACCGCGCGAGGGCGCCTCACCGACACCGAGAATCTTGATTGTGCCGTCCGGCCGGCTCTCGCCGACTACCACACAAATCTTTGAGGTCCCGATCTCGAGACCGACCATCAAATCGCTACTGGCCATTTCTTTTTTCCTTTGTTTTCCCCGGTCCGACTGGAACTGCCTTGCGAATTTGCATCGGTGTTGGGCTCGGATGGGCTGCCTTCACCGGCGAAGGTGTAGGTGTCGTTCTTGCCGCGGTCGGTGGCGAATGGGCCGGCAGTGCTTTCAAAATCTTTGGACTTTCGTCAGGGTCAATCGTCTCGTTAATCACCGTTACGGCTGTTTTCGTAAACGTGACCGGGATGTTGCGCTGGACGACCAGATTGATGGTCGCAAGTTCGCGTTTTGCATCGTCACCCCAAACAAGAAACTGCTCCAGTCGCTCCAACTGCGCTTCGATGTTGTCAAAGCCAAACGTGACGCGCGTGTGATTCTTGTCCGTGACAAGCAGGCAGTACCCTTTCGAAACATCGATCTCGCGGATCTGAAATCGCGTCTGCATGAAGCTGCGCGTGCTCAACCGTAGCAGATCGAGCGCCGCTTTGGCTTCGAATGAGTCGACGATTTTTCCTGCCTCGAGCGCTTCGCTCGTGCATCCCGTAATGAGCGGCAGTCCCAAATATTCCGGCAACAACTTCTTTTCTTTCATCAAAACGCCGCGCGCGTCCACAAGAAAAGCGCCCTCGGACGCAAATGGATCCGTGATCTGTTTCTCGGCCGTGATCCAGGCCACTGGTTTGCGCTCGGTGATTTTGATGTCGATCTCGGCCGGCAACTTGCGCGTCACCTGCACCTCATCTACTTGCGGCAATTGCTGGATCGCCTCATGCACGCCCCCGAGGCTTACGCGGAAAATGTTTTCGCCTTCCTGCAAATCGGTCATCTTCAAAATCTGTTCCCGCTGCAACGTTCCGTCGGTCTGCACTTCAATT
Organism: Verrucomicrobiota bacterium; assembly: GCA_041167145.1. Classification (GTDB taxonomy): domain Bacteria; phylum Verrucomicrobiota; class Verrucomicrobiia; order Chthoniobacterales; family UBA10450; genus Palsa-1382. The sequence continues at coordinate 14,637 of JBEEGY010000181.1, read as the reverse complement.
CGGCTCAATCGATAATCGGGATTCTCGAAAAAGAATCTTCTCGCGCCTTCGCGCAAGCCCAGGTAAACGCCGGCGCAAACACCGAGGGCGAGAACGATCTTGGAAAGAAAGACGAGAACACGGCGGTTGCGATGTTGGATGGCCTTTCGCGAACGCACCTTCACATCGAGAAGATGTTGTTGACGTCGCTGCCGCGGATTTGAAAGGCGTAGATTGCGCGGACGCGAACGTTGTTTTCTTGGGGATCTCATTTGGAGGCGCGCTCCATTCTGCGGCGGGAGAGCTCGATGATGCGCAGGCAAAGATCGACATAGCTGATCCCAGCGGCGGCGGCAGCTTCCGGAAGAAGGCTCGCCTCGGTCATTCCAGGAATTGTGTTAACCTCCAAAACGGTCGGCGCGCCGCTTTCCGGCAAAATCATGTCGACACGCGAATAGACTTGGAGTCCGAGCGCGCGATGCGCACCCAAAGCCAGATCTTGAATCTCCTTCGTCTTCTCCTTGTCGATCTTGGCCGGGCAAACATGCTCCGCGCCGCCGCCCGCTTGCGGATTTAGAAAGGGATATTTGTTCGTGAAATCGTAAAAGCCACCTTTGGGAATAATTTCGAGGATCGGCAAGGCCTGATCACCCAGGACTCCAATTGTCAATTCGCGGCCGGCCATGAATTCTTCGACGAGCAACTCGCTATCGTACTTGGCTGCCTCCGCCATGGCCGAATCGAGCTCTGATTCACTCTTTATTATATAAACCCCAACAGTCGACCCTTGCCGAGGCGGCTTGACTACGATCGGCAGCGGAATCGTCGGCCGTTGCCCGAGCGTGATCACCTCCGACTTCGGGGTCGGCACGCCATGCGCGCGAAATTTTTCCTTCGACCTAATTTTGTCGAAGGCGAGTTCGCTCCCCCGCACACCTTCGCCGGTGTATGCGACTTTTTCTCGGTCCTCAAGAATTCTCTGCACCTGGCCGTCTTCGCCAAACGTGCCGTGAATTGTAATGAAGGCAAAATCGACGTCGTCCGGCAATTCGAAGTTTTGATCGCGGACATCGACATCGACGACGTGAGCACCAACCGAACGCAGTGCTTTCGAAACGCCGCGACCGGTGGCGAGCGAGACGTCGCGCTCCGAACCCGGGCCACCCATGAGCACTGCGATCTTGTTCGGTAAACCGTTCATGCCGATTCCCCCACGATCTGTACTTCGGTTTCGAGTTCGATTCCGCGCTTCTCGCGCGCGGTCGCCTTGATCTTGTCGATCAGCGTCAGCATCTCCTCCGCCGTCGCGCCACCGTCGTTTACGATGAAATTGCCGTGCACTTCAGATACGCGCGCCTTGCCGACACGCGAGTTTTTTAAACCCAGCTCATCGACAAGCTTGCCTGCCGGAATGCTGTCGGTGTTTTTAAAAATGCATCCCGCGCTTTTCGCGCTTGGTTGCGAAGTGCGCCGTTTTTCCTGTGAAGCATCCAGTTTACGGTTGATCTCTTCCTTGGGCGCCGGTTTTCCGCGAAAAACGGCCGACACGGCAAAATTCTTTTCCAGCAGCGGAAAATGCCGGTAGTGCGCTTCCAGTTCGTCGCGTTCCCGGGTATGCGCTTCGCCGTTCGCGTCGAGATAACGAACACGCACGACGCTTTCAAAAGTTTGTGCCCCCATCGCACCGGCGTTCATGCGCAACCCGCCCCCAACAGCGCCGGGAATTCCTTCCATCCACTCCAAACCGCCGAGAGCAGCGCTCTTGCCGGCATAAGCGACTTCTTTCAATTTCGCGCCGACGCCTGCCGTGATCTCATGGCCATTGATGTCGATCTTGTCGAAGTCGCCGCCATACGGGTGGACGACCACCCCGCGGATGCCCCCGTCTCGGACGAGCAAGTTTGAGCCGCGGCCAATGACAAAAAGCGGAAGCGCTTCGCGCCGGCAGAAACGGATCAATTCCGAAAAAGCTTTCTCCGTGCGCGGCTCGACCCAAAATTGCGCCGGACCTCCAACGCGCAAAGTGGTGTGTTTCGACAACGGTTCATACAGTCGAACGTCACCATCATCGCCAACAATCTCTTTCAGATTCTCTGCGATCACCAGGTCAGCCGCCAAGATCGACAATTGCTCGTGGATGTTACCCGCGCCGAGACTGAGCACGAGATCGCCGGGGTTGATCATGTTTCCTACGTCGCGATGCACCCATTCGAGGCGTGGCTGATAGCTCACGACGCGATGGCCGTGCCGCACAATTTCATCGACGATGGTTTGACCGGTGACTCCCGGAACAGGCGCTTCGCTTGATCCGTAAACATCCGTCACCAGGACGCCGTCCGCGTCATCGAAAGCGCGGCCAAATTCCTTGCGCAACGCCATGGTACGCGAGTAACGATGCGGCTGGAACATGGTCAGCACGCGCTTGCGACCGCTCGCCTTCGCCGTTTTGAGCGTGGCGCGGATTTCTGTCGGGTGATGGCCGTAATCGTCGACCAACAGAAATCGATCGCTCTCGTACTTAATCTCGAAGCGACGCCGCGCGTGTTCGAACCGCCGCAAAGACGCCGCTATTTTGTCGAAGGAGACGCCAAGCTCAGTAGCGAGCGCGATCACCCCAATCGCGTTCTGAACATTGTGACGGCCGGGAACGTTTAAGACCGCTTCGCCCAATTGTTCGCCACGACGGTAGACACAAAAGGTCGAAGTGAAATGTTTCAATTCGATATCGGCCCCGCGATAGTCCGCGTTTTCCGAAAAGCCATAAGAGATGGATGCGGGACAAGATCGACACATGCGCGCCGCGTTCGCATCGTCGGCATTGTAAAAGACTTTGCCACTGGTTTGGGCGAGCAATTGCGCAAAGACTTTTTCGATTGCGGCGAGATCTTTGTAAAAATCGAGATGCTCCTCTTCGATATTTAAGATCAAAGTGTGTTCAGGGTGGAAACAGGCAATCGTGCCGTCGCTTTCATCGCCTTCCGCGACAAAGTATTCGCCGCGCGCGTCCCAATGCGCGTTTGACCCCAGAATCGGAATTTCCGCGCCAACATAATGCGATGGATGCAATCCGCCTTCGCGCAGGACATGCGCGGTCATGGCGGATGTCGTCGTTTTGCCATGCATGCCAGCGATGATAATGCCGCGCTTGCCGCGCATTATGGCGGCGAGCGCTTCGGCCCGTCGCGCGATCGATTTGCCGGCTTTTTGAGCAGCGAGCAAAATCGGATTGTCGATCTTGATGGCCGAGGAATAGATGATCAGCTCGGTACCGTCCGCATCCTCGGCGCGGTGTTCTTTATGAAAGTGCAGCCCGATCCGCTGTAATCTATCCGTTTCCAGCGAGCTGATTTTGTCGGAGCCGCTGACCTTGTGACCCAGCTCAAGGAGAAGCGCAGCGATGCCGCTCATGCCGCTCCCGGCCACACCGATCAGATGGATCTTGTGCCGCTCACGTGTGAGCATTTTGGAGAGATCCATCTCAAGCACGGTTGTCATGATCTGTATATTTCTCCATGGCCGCGACCACGAGAAGGGCTGCGTTTTTCGGCGCAAGGCGCACCGCGCTTTCCGACATGCGCCGGATCTTTTGCGTGTCGGTAATGAGTTCCTTGATTCGGCGCGCAAGTAAATCGCCTGAGAGCTCGGATTCCTTCAGGATGATTGCGGCACCGGCCCGGCTAAAGATTTCGGCGTTGCGCGTTTGATGATCGTCGGCCGCGTAGGGAAATGGGATCAGGATTCCGGGTAGAGAAAAGAACGCAAGCTCGGCGAGACTGGCGGCGCCAGCGCGGGCCACGGCAATGTCGGCGGCGCTATACACTTCTTCCATGTGATGATGGAACGGTGCCACGAAAGCTGGAATGTTTTCGCGTTGATAATTATCGGCCATCAATCGTTCGTCGCGCACACCGGAAAGATGGATCACCTGAAGAGGCAAGCCGTGCCATGAAGGCAATGATTTGATGACGGCCTGGTTGATTCCGCTCGCGCCCTGACTTCCTCCCATCACGAGCAAGGTGGGCAAATCGCGCTGCAAACCAAGTTTCTCACGCGCAACGTGTCGATCCATCCTTTGCAGCTCCGTGCGGATGGGTGTACCGGTAATTTCAGTGCGCGTCCTGGGAAAGAACGGCGCGCACTCTTTAAACCCGAGCAAAACGGCGCGCACGACCCGAGCGCTCAGGCGATTCGCTTTCCCGGGTATGGCGTTTGATTCGTGAATGAATGTCGCGACGCCACGCATCCGACCGGCGAGGATTGGCGCCGTGGAAGTGAATCCGCCCATGCCGAGGACAACTTGAGGTTTGAATTTACGGTAAATCGATCGGCACAAGGAAAGGCTTTCGTTGAAGCGCCGGAGGAAACCGAGAATCGCGGGCGAGAATGGTGAAGGCAATCCGACGGTCGGCAATTTCTCGTAGTGGAGATCGGAGTGTCCGGAAAGGGCGAGTGCGTCGACTTCTTTTTCGGAAACAAAAAGCATCACCTCGTGTCCGCGTTCGCGCAGCACTTCGGCCACGGCGATCCCGGGAAAGAGATGCCCGCCCGTTCCTCCGCATGCAATGACCGCGTTCATGAAATAGTGATTGTTGATCTTAGGGCTAAATCCGCGGCGTGATCCGCGCCGGCATGGTCTTTTGTTTTTGGTTGCGCGGCTCGAGCACTCCCTGCCGGTAGATATTGAGCAACAAGCCGACGCCAAACAAACAGGTGACAAGATTCGATCCACCGTAGCTAATGAACGGAAGCGGCAGACCCTTGTTCGGCAGAAGCGATGTTGTCACTCCGATGTTGACCGCGGCCTGCAAACCAAGGAGCGCAACGATTCCGCAACCGACGAGCAAGCCGAAGCGGTCTTTCGCGTGCAGCGCGATCATGATTCCGCACACGATGATGACGACGAAAAGAAAGACAACCAGCAAGCTGATGCGCAGGCCAAGCTCTTCACCGATCATGGGGAAAATGAAATCGGTGTGCGCGTACGGCAGGTAAAGCATTTTTTGGCGGCCGTTGCCGAGCCCAAGTCCTTCCATGCCGCCGCTCCCCCACGCGATCAACGCCTGCATCTGTTGCAAGCCGGCGTCCTGCTTGAAACGCTGGGGATCGAGAAATGCCGCCAGCCGCCCCATTCGCTCCGACATTTGGGTTGCGACGAACAGAACGCCTCCAGCGCCGGCGACGGAAAGCAAACCGAGCAGGATCGGATTTGTTCCCGCGACAAACATCACGACAAGGGACGCGGCGCCGATCAGCACCGTGGTTCCCAGATCGACCTCAGTGATGATTAATGAAAGCAGGACAGCAACGACGGCTAAAGGAATGGCAAAACCGTAGACCGGATGATTGCTCTCCTTTTCGTAATGGGAAAACCAAAAGGCCAGAAAGAAAACGGCGGCGATTTTGCCGATTTCAGATGGCTGGAACGTGGCCGGTCCAATTCCGACCCAGCGGCGCGAACCGTTGATGCGCATGCCGAAATGCGGGACAAAACAGAGCGCGAGAGCGACGAGGGCGAGGGCGAGCCAGAGCCACCAGGTACGTTGCCAAAAATGATAATCGACCAGCGCGGCGGTGATGCAAATGGCGAGACCAATTCCCAGCCACAGGGCCTGGCGTTTGACGAAAAAATAAACATCCCCGTGACTGTCGCGAGCAAACGCGCTCGTGCTAAAAAGCATGACGATGCCGATGACGAGTAGGCCGAGCACGGCAATAAATAAAAAGTAAGCGCTTTTGCGATGCATCTTAGATCGACATCTACTCGTCGGCTTTCTTCGGTTTAGTCGTCTTGCCGGGAATCAAGAGCTTTTGGCCGATCTGCAATTTGCGCGGGTCGTCGATGTGATTGAGGGCGATCAACTCGTCGTAGGAAACTTTGAGCTTCTTCGCGATCGTCACTGGATTGTCGCCTTTTACCACGACGTAAGTTTTCCCCGCCTCGGCGGTTTTCTCCGCGGGCTTTGCGCGCTCGGTCTTGTGTTCGTCTTTCGCGACCGCCTTCAACGGCGAATGCGAAGGTTTGGATTCATCCCGCGGCGCAATCGTTTTTAGCAACGGCTTTGCCGTCGCAGCAGGTTTGATGGTCGACCCAACGAGTGAACTCTCGGTCGTTGCCGCTGGCACTCGCACCGGCGCGACAGACGCCTGCCGGGTTTTGATCACGTTAAAGGCGATGATTCCGGCCACTGCCACGATATGGAGAACCAGCACAATGAGCAGAGCGCGCGACAATTTCATATTCGGCTCCGACATCTCTTCGTACCCCATATCGGTAGATGCTCCGAAAGAGCGGCGCGCAGTCGCGGCGCGAAGTTTCTTCCTGCGTCTGGGGAAATTCGGCAATTTGGGCATTTTTATTTTCATTTGGGGAGGGCCTGCACAAGAGCACGAAATTGATCGCCGCGATCGGCGTAGCTTTTGAACATGTCGAAAGAAGACGTGCCGGGGGAAAAGAGAACGACCTCGCCCGGCCGGGCGATGGCGCGAGCACGCTCAACTGCGTCGGCCAGCGAATTGGCGATTTCGCATTTGACCGCGTCTGCCCAATCGCGCGCAATGCTCTCCGCCATTTCACCAATCAAGATTGTCGATCTTACCTTTTCTTTCACGAGCGGCCGGAGCGGGTCGAAGGTGAAACCTTTGTCTTTGCCGCCAGCAATGAGAATGACCGGCTTGCTCTGCGCATGTAAGGCCGCCTCCACCGCGTCAAGATTTGTCGCCTTCGAATCGTTGATATAGCCGACGCCGCCGACTTCGCGCACGAATTCGCAGCGATGCGGCCGCGGCTCGTAGGCACAGAGGGGCGGGACCATTTCTGCAAAGGACAAACCGCGCGCGTGTCCTGCTCCCAGTGTGGCCATTAAATTCTCGATATTGTGTGAGCCGCGCAGCTTGGTCTCGGCCAGTTTCAGGACGGGCGTGTTTTGAAAAACGATGCTGCCTTCCAACAGGCGAAAATCGGAACGATCGGCATAAGCGCTGAACGTGACTTTGCGCGGCGCAATCGCGGGAAGACTCTCACCCGCGTTGACAATCGCGACGTCATCCGCGGTTTGATTGTCAAAGATGCGGAGCTTGGCCGCGCGATACTCGGCTACGGAGCTGTAACGATCGAGGTGATCAGGCGCGAAGTTAAGCCAAAGACTGACGGAGGGTCGAAATGTCTTGATCGTCTCGAGCTGAAACGAACTCACCTCCACCGTCAGCACGTCGAGGTCCTGTTTCTCGCGCGCGACCTCCGAGAGCGGTTTGCCGATGTTGCCGCAGGCGATCGTGCGTTGGCCGCAGGCCGTCAGCATTTGCGCAAGCATTTCGGTCGTGGTCGTTTTGCCATTCGTGCCGGTGATCGCAATCACGGGAAGTCCGCACGATTGCCAGCCCAGTTCGAGCTCGCCCATCATGTCGATCTTGCGCGAAGAGAAATTGCGCGCCAGCGTTGAGTCCGGATCGATGCCCGGACTCAAGACGACGAAATCGTATTTGCCTGAATCGTGGTCCGCGTCCGGCCCGGCCACAACGCGAACTGCCTGCGCGCGCAGATTATCGATCGTGGCTTTGAGCAGGCGATTCTCGTCGGCGCTGTCGAGCACGGTCACGTTCGCGCCTTCCGTTTTGAGAAGCAGCGCCGCCGCCGTTCCACTCAGGCCTGCCCCCAGCACCGCGACGTTTTGATTCTGGTAACGCAAACGTTCACCTCAATTTCAATGTGGCCAGGCCGAGCAAGGCGAAGATGGCCGAAAGAATCCAAAAGCGGACGATGACGGTGTTTTCCTTCCAACCCATCAACTCGAAGTGATGATGGATGGGCGACATGGCAAAAATGCGACGGCCCGTCGTTTTGAAACTGAGCACCTGGAGAATGACCGAGAACGCCTCAATGACGAAAACGCCACCCACTACTGCGAGCAGTAATTCCTGCTTACAGCAGATCGCCACCACGCCCAACATCCCGCCGATGGCAAGGGAGCCGGTGTCCCCCATGAAAACTTTGGCGGGATGACAATTGAACCAGAGAAATCCCAGACCGGCGCCAATGAGCGCGGCGCAAACAACGGTGAGTTCGCCGGTGAAAGGATAGAACGGGATTTGCAAATACTCCGCGATGCGAAAATTGCCCGCCGCGTACGAAATTAAAGCGTAAGCGAATGCAACCGTAATCGTGCAACCGATGGCAAGACCATCGAGTCCATCGGTGAGATTTACCGCATTGGACGCGCCGACAATAACGAGCGCGAAAAACAGGAGCGTAAACCAGCTCATGTCGGTTATGACCGGGGCCTTGACGAATGGGACATACAAAGCGCGCGCTTGAACTTCGAGTAGCGGACTGGTGAGAAAAACCGCCGTGACAATGCAGGCGAGAACGATCTGGCAAACGAGCTTGACGCGGCCCGGCACTCCGTCGGTTTTTCGTTTCGTTACTTTCAGGTAGTCGTCAGCGAAGCCGAGCACGCCGAGATAAATCATGCTAAAGAGGGCCAGCCAAACGAAACGGTTGTCTAGTCTGGCCCAGAGCAAGCTTGAAATAAGAACCGAGCCGATGATAAGGACTCCACCCATCGTGGGCGTCCCCTGCTTGGAGCCATGCAATTCCGCCAGACGATGGACCTCGGCGGCTTGACGAATGGGCTGACCCATCTTCAGCGCCGTCAAAATGCGAATGACCCAGTTGCCAAAAATCAGACAGAGCGCGAAGGCAGTCACCGCGGCAGCTACGGAACGAAACGTTACGTAAAAGAAAACGTTGAAGCCGATAAACTGATCGCTCAGGCGATGGAGGTAGTACATCACGAAGAAGCCGCCTCCGTTTGCGTGTGTTTGGCGAATTCTTCCAGCACGCGTTCCGTTCGCGCCAATCGGCTTCCTTTAATAAGAACCAAATCGCCGGGCGCCGCGCTGTCGGCCAGCAATTCGGCTGCTTCACTTGTCGATCTTACGGCCACGCTCTTTCGCAATCCGCACTGCTCGGCCGCTTGCGCAATGATGGCGCCCGTCTCACCGATGGCAATCAGTTGATCGATCCCGAGCTCGGCTGCGCATTCGCCCACTTCGCGATGGCCGCTCTCCGATTGTTCGCCCAGCTCACCCATTTCTCCTAGCACAGCGATGCGCTTTCCGTCGGCATCCAGTTCCACCAGCGTGCGCAAGGCCGCTTTCATCGAATCGGGATTCGCGTTGTAACTATCATCGATGAACTGCACGCCGCCGATCCGTTTGATTTGCAGGCGTGCTTTCGTCAGCGGAGCGGAGACAAGCCCGGCAGCGCATTCTTCGATCGATAAACCAAAAAGCCGGCCCGCCGCGACCGCGAGCATTGCATTCTGCACCATGTGCAAACCGGGCACAGGCAATTGCGCGCGACAACGGTGCGCCCCTTCCATGATTGTGAATTCGGAACCTTCCGCGCTTTGCCGGATATCTGCGGCGCGGACTGTTCCCGAACTTGTTCCGGCAAAGATTAGCTTTGCGCGCGTTCGGGCCGCAATTTTTTGACTGAACGAATCGTCAGCATTGAGGATGACCGTTCCCTCAGGGGGGACCGCCTGGGCGAGCACGCCTTTCTCTTTCGCGATGGCTTCGCGCGAACCCATGAACTCAACGTGGGCAATGCCGATGTTGGTGATGATGGCGGCATCCGGCGCCGCGATCCGGGCCAGCGGTGCGATTTCCCCAGGATGATTCATTCCGATTTCCCACACGGCCACTTGATCGTCGGAGGTCGCCTCGAGAATCGTGCGCGGAAGTCCTACGTGATTGTTGAAGTTGCCTTCCGTTTTCGTAACGCGAAATTTTCTCGCCAGGACCGACGCAGTGAAATCCTTCGCGCTGGTCTTGCCATTGCTGCCGGTGATGGCAATGACTTTAAGCGGAAGAGATTTTCGGTAGTTTGCCGCGAGATTTTGATAAGCACGCAAAGTGTCCTCGACGCGAAGCACGGCGAATCTCTCAGGAACTTGTCCCAGCCACGCGAGATCGACAATCGCTCCGGCAGCGCCTTTTTGCGCCACCTCTTCGACAAACTTGTGCCCGTCAAAATTTTCTCCGCGCAACGCGACAAACAGTTCGCCCGGTTTCACCGTGCGCGAATCGGTACTGACCTTCTCGACGAAAATATTTCCATCACCCGACTCCAGCTTTGCACCGGCAAGATCAACAATTTGCAAGATCGACAACTTGTTCATTTAAAATCCATTGGGTGGTCTTCCAGAGCACGCCGCGCCACTTGCATGTCATCGAACGGCACGGTGTGATCTACAAACTCCTGATAATTCTCGTGTCCCTTGCCTGCGATCAACACGATGTCGCGTGGTTGCGCAATCGCAATGGCGCGGCTGATCGCCTCGGCCCGGTCGGGGACTTTTTCATAATGGTTCGAACGAAACCCCTTTTCCACTTCGGTGATAATCGCGTTTGGATCTTCTTTGCGCGGATTGTCAGAAGTGATGATGGCGAAATCAGCATGTCGATCCACCGCTTCAGCCATGAGCGGCCGTTTCTGTTTATCCCGATCACCGCCACATCCAAACACCACGATCAAGCGCTCTGGCTCGAGCTCGCGCAAAGTCTTCAGAACATTGAGAAGCGCGTCCGGAGTGTGCGCGTAATCCACGAAAATCTGGAACTGACGTTTCGCCGGGACGGCCTCGAGGCGTCCGGGAACTTGCGGTGATTTGCCGAGGCTTAAGATCGCTTCGCGCAAACTGAGGCCAAGCGCGTTGGCGGCGGCAAGCGCGGCCAGCGAGTTAGCGACGTTGAAACGGCCAATCAAGGGTACACGCACGAGATAACTTTTGCCGCGTGCATCCAGTTGATAGGAAGTGCCGCCAAATTCCGTTCGGTAATTCGAAGCACGAAAATCGGCGCGCGTAACCATTCCATAAGTGACCACGGAAATGTTCTTGTCGATCTTGCCGAGAAGTTGCGCGCCATAGCGGTCGTCGATGTTGATGATGGCGACTGGTTTCTGCTTTTTCTCCTGGTGTGCGAGCTGGGTAAACAATTTCGACTTCGATTCGAAGTAATTTTCCATGGTGCCGTGAAAATCGAGGTGATCCTGCGTGAGATTGGTGAAGACGGCCACGTCCCACTCGAGCCCCCGAGTGCGTTCCTGGGCCAACGCGTGCGAGGAAACCTCCATGGCCGCAGCTTTGCAACCGGCGTTAGCGATTTGCGCGAGCAGTTCCTGAAGATCGAGCGACTCAGGCGTCGTGCGAGTGGCTGGTAGAATGCGTTCGCCAATTTCGTAACGCACGGTCCCAATCAAACCGCAACGCAAGCCGGCGCTCTCGCAGATGTGTTTGATCAGAAACGACGTCGTCGTTTTGCCGTTCGTCCCAGTGACGGCGGCCATCTTCAAGCGCATGGCTGGAAATCCGTAGAATGTCGCCGCAAGATCAGCCAGCGCGACGCGCGTGTTGTCGACGACGAGACCGGTGACCCGCGGATGTTTTTGCTCGTGCTCGGTGACGATCACCGAGGCGCCTCTTTCGATAGCCTGTTCGATGAATTGGTGGCCGTCCGTTTTCTCTCCTCGCAGTGCCACGAACATGCCGTTCCTTTGCACTCGCCGCGAGTCATACGCGATGCTTTCCACGTTGCGATCAAGTGACCCGGTGACCTGGCGAATTGGAATCGCGGCGGCGAGAATTTTGAGCTGCATGAGGTTTCAGCATTCGGACGCGGCGCGCTCAACGGTGCGAAGCATTGGTTAAGGCCACCCGCTCCACCGGCAGGGCTTTGCGAATTTCTTCATGCGGCTCAAGATCGAGATAACGCGCCGCTTTTTCGGCGATCCGTGAAAAGATTGGGCCGGCGACGAGACCACCATAGTTCAATTCTGGCTTGGTCTGCGCGTCATCGAGCACGACAAGGCCGACAAATTCAGGACGATCGGCCGGCAAATACCCACTGAACGAGACAACATACTTGTCTTTATCGTAGCCGCCTTTGGGATCGACTTTCTGTGCGGTGCCGGTCTTCCCGGCAATGACGAACCCGGGGACCGCGGCCGCGGCGGCCGTGCCTCGGTCACTCACGACGCCGCGCAACGCCTCACCAATTTGTCTGGCCGTTTGTGGTGAAATCACCTGCCGCAAAACAATCGGAGAAAGCGAGCTGATGGTTTTGCCTTCGCTCGTCGTAACCGATTTTACAATGCGCGGTGTGATAAGCTTGCCGCCGTTGGCGATTGTGGCCATGGCAACTGTCATCTGCAATGGTGTGACGCCGATTTCGTGGCCCATCGGAATGCGCGTGATCGAGATTTTGCTCCACGCTTGCGGCGGCCGGATGAGCCCCGCGATTTCGCCCGGCAACTCCACGCCAGTTCGCTCGCCGAAACCGAAGCGGCGAATGTATTCGTAAAATTTCTGGTCGCCTACACTGAGCGCGAGTTTGGCCGCGCCGATGTTGCTCGATTTCACGAGAATGTCCTTCACGCTCACGTCGGTAAAGGGTCTGTGATCGTGCAAGGCCGTGCCCCCATAGTTCCAGAGACCGTTCTCGCAAAAGATGGTCGAATCAGGTTTCACTTTATGTTCGTTGAGCGCGGCCGCCGCGGCCACGATCTTGAATGTTGAGCCGGGCTCCATCATATCGATGATGGCACGGTTTTTCATTTCCTCCGGTTTCGCTTCCGAGCGCAGGTTGATATCGAAATGCGGCCGGTTCGCCATCGCCAGAATTTCACCGGTCTGCGGACGCATTAGAATAATGGTGGCTTTCTTCGGCGAATATTCGCGCATAGCCGCGTCGATTTCGTTTTCGACAATGTTCTGCAAGTTAAGATCGACAGTGAGATGGACCTGATAACCGTTGCGCGAGGCGCGCTCCTGGCCGCGGTAAAGCACAATCTCCTGGCCAGCGCGATTGTGTTCGATGTAACGGTATCCGTCCTGCCCGTGCAGATATTGGTCCATGGAACCTTCCACTCCCTGAATGCCGTGATGCTCGAAATCGGTGAAACCGATGACGTGACAAAGCATGGAACCGTTGGGATAAATGCGGCCGCTATCGTGCTCGAAATAAATCCCCTTCAGATTTTGCGCGCGGAGTTTTAGTTGCAGCGAATCGGCCAGCGCCTCCGGCACCGCGCGCCTGAGCACAATGTAGCGGCGGTCGCCGCGCAATTTTTCCGTCAGCTCATCCTTCGGAATCTTTAGCTCACCGCCAACAAGATCGACAATCGCTTCTACATCGTTCAGGTGCGTTGCATCCGCGACCACGGTTTGGACCGGAACATTGTGCGCGAGCACTTCGTTGTTGGCATCGTATATGAGGCCGCGCTCCGCGTAAATCGTTTGCTTGTAGACGTGCTTCTCAGCGGCGAGTCCCGCGTACTCATCGTGCTTGAGCATCTGCAAGTAAACGAGACGAAAAGAAAATCCGCTGAAGACTAGAATGAAGGCGAAGCAAACGAGCGCGCAACGAGTTCGGCTGTTCCACTTCATCTGCCGGCGCGTTGATTAGCCACCGACTGGACGGCGTCTTCCGCGATATGGGCCGGAATACTCAGTCGCACAATGTTGTGCTCGGCGATCGGTATCATTTTCAGATAGCCTTCCTTCAAGCGCCGTTGCAGCGCCGAGCGCGAGGTCAGCGCCGCGATCTGAACGTTAGCGACATCGTTCTGCATGCGGAGGCTGCTCAGTTCGTTCTCCAGCGTCTTTTTGCGATCACCGAGGCGATACAACTGTAGCGTCAAATAAACGTAACTGAGTCCGGTAAGGGCGAGGAACGCAGTCAACACGATCCAGCGCGCGAGCGAGGCGACATCCACTGAGTTCCAATTTTTTCGGCGCGCCCGGTTCATCCCAATCTTTCGGCCACCCGCAACTTCGCGCTGCGCGAACGCGGATTAACGCGTTGCTCTTCTTCGCCCGGCTCGATCGGTTTCGATGTGATCACACTCAGATCGAAATCCGGATTGCGCTTCGGCTCCGGCCATTCCGGTTTGTCCAGCCATTCGCGGCTGTGATCGCGAAAGAAATTTTTCACGATGCGATCTTCCAGGGAATGAAAACTGATCACGGCAATGCGCGCGCCCGGTTCAAGTCGCGAAGTCAACGCGAGCATTCCCTGTTCGAGTGCGCCGAGCTCATCGTTCACTTCCATGCGCAACGCTTGGAAAACCTGCGTGGCGGGATGACGGCGTCCGTGGCGTCCGACCACTTTCTCAATCGCGCGCGCCAGCGCCAAAGTTTCCCGAAACGGCGTCTCCTTACGCGTCTTCACGATGAGACTGGCGATGCGACGCGAGGCCGGTTCCTCGCCCAGATCGCGAAACAATTGCGTGAGCTGTTCCTCGCTGTAATTGTTGACGATGTCCGCCGCGGTCGTGGTTTGATGCCAGGGATCCATCCGCATATCGAGCGGGCCGTTCCGCATTATGCTGAAACCGCGTTCCGCATTTTCGAGCTGGCGCGACGACACGCCAAGATCGACCAGTGCACCGCCGATCGTGGCAATGCCAAGTTCGTCGAGAACTTTGTCTGCATGGCGGAAATTGGCCTGGCGCAGCGTGACGCGTGCGCCTACGTGAGCGAGTTGTTCGCGTGTGAATTCAATCGCGTCCGGATCCTGATCCAGCGCAAGCACGTCAGCGCCGGTCTTCAAGATCGCTTCGGTATGTCCGCCTCCGCCACAGGTCGCATCGACCAC
>JBEEGY010000180.1:0-3237 GCA_041167145.1 Verrucomicrobiota bacterium | reverse complement strand
AGTTGGAAATGCTCGCGGCCGGACTCGGAGTTTCCAAAGACGTGCACTTCGTCGGGTTTCTTTCGCAATCGAAACTTCTCGGCCTGTATCTGAGTTCTCATCTTTTTCTTCATCCGAGCGAGACGCCCCCCGACGAAAACCAGGAAGGAATTCCCAACTCCATTTTGGAAGCGATGGCGACCGGTCTTCCCGTTTTGGCGACGCGACACGGCGGAATTCCGGAGGCGGTCGAGCACGGCCAGAGCGGCGTGCTTGTGCAAGAAGAGGACCATGTGGGACTGGCTCGATCCATGAAAGAAATCGCGAGCAATCCAGGTGTGCTTTACGAAATGGGAATGAGCGCGCGCATGGCGGTGAGCGCGCGGTTCGAACAAGAAGCGCAGGCGCGCACGCTCGAATCCTTTTACGAGGAAGCGATTGCCCTGCGGGCGGCGGAAGAACCGGTGGCGGAGTCGGCGGCAATGGCGGCGCCGTTGACCGGGCAGGTTACGGCGAAATAGCATTTGTCATCCGCGCAAAACCGGCTTTGCTAAGCGCGGCGCAAGCGTTTGAGTGCATGGCCTGCGCGGCCGGCGCACCAGTGAAGTGAGCTTGCTTGCCGCCGGCCGAATGCAAAAACGTTATTCTTATTTTTTATTGTCGATCCTGGCGCTGGTTTGCGGTTGCGCCTTGGCCACGTCGACAATTGCGGCTGAACCAGCCCATGGTCCGGAGAAGACCGAGCATGAAGCGCTCTCGCTCAAAGCCGCGCCGCTTTTTCAGATCGGCAAGTTCGCAGTCACGAACTCAATGTTCGTTACCTGGATCGTGGCCGCCGGTTTGATTGTTTTTGCGCAAATCGCCACGCGCAGAGTGAAGCCCGTTCCGGACGGCATTCAGAATTTTTGGGAGTGGCTCGTGGAAAGTCTCTACAATTTTCTCGAGAGCATCATCGGCCGCGAACTGGTGCAAAAGACGTTTTGGTTCTTCGCCACCATCTTCATCTTCATCTTGTTTGTAAACTGGTTCGGATTGATCCCCGGCGTTGGAACGATTGGCTGGGGCCATTACGATCCGGTCACCGGCGTATTTCATGTCGATGAACCTCTGCTTCGCGGCGGGAATGCGGATCTCAACATGACCTCGGCGATGGCGGCGATGTTTTTCGTGTTGTGGATTATCTGGGCGATTCAAGCCAACGGGGTGGGCGGGTTTTTGATGCACATCTTCGGACCCAAAGGTGAAACCTCAGGGCTTTTGAAGGTGGTCATGGTCGTGATCTTTTTCATGGTTGGATGGCTCGAAATCGTCTCGATCCTGTTTCGTCCGATCTCACTCAGTTTTCGACTTTTTGGAAACGTCTATGCCGGTGAAAGCATTCTGGAAGCGATGTCGAACATGGTTCCGATGCTTTCGTGGCTCATTCCAATTCCTTTTTACTTTATGGAGGTGTTGGTCGGCCTGGTGCAGGCTCTCGTGTTCATGTTGCTTACGGCCGTCTTTACTCTTTTAATTGCGTCTCATGAACCCGGCCATGAAAAGGCCCATTGAAAATTTCAGCGATCTCACGACGGGATTGTTTTAACCAACCAAAGAAGAAAATATGATACTACCATTACTGGCAGAGATGAGCGGAAACATTCACGTGGGCCTCGCGGCCGCCGGCTGCGGAATCGGCGTCGGCCTTACCGGCTTGGGCGCGGCTTCGGCCGTCGGTCGCAATCCGGGCGCAGCCACACCGATTCTGGTGCAAGCGATTCTCGCGATTGCTTTCACCGAAGCCATCGTGTTCTACGCGCTCTACCTTACGCCTAAATAAAACTCACGGAGACTGGCTCAGACCATCTTCATGTTTTCGGATATGTCTTCGTTTTTCATTCTTGCTCAATCGAATAGCGGAGTCCTGGACTCGATCCGGGACACAGCCAATACGTTTGGTTGGAATCCCTGGCTGTTTTTCTCGCAAGTAATCAGCTTCACAATCGTGGCGCTTTTACTGCGCCACCTGGCTTACAAGCCGATCCTCGCGATTTTGGAAGAGCGGAGGCGGCGCATCGAGGAAGGGTTGCTCAACGCGGACAAGATCAAGCAGGAATTGGCCGAAGCGGAGAAACGTTACGCTGAAATTCTGGCGAAGGCCAACGAGCGGGCGCAGAAAATGATCGACGAAGCGCGTGAAAGCAGCGCGCATTTGTCCGAGCGCAAACAACAGGAAGCGATCGCGACCGCGGAGCAAATCATTGCCAAAGCACGTGAAGCCGCCGCGCGCGAACGCGAGCGCACCATGGCGGAAATGAAACACGAGCTCGGACGATTGGTCGTCGACACAACGGCGAAGGTTACCGGGAAGGTGCTGACGCCGGAAGATCAGAAACGATTGCAGGAAGAAGCGGCGCGGCAGGTGGCGTAACAATCGCATGAAAATCAACAAGGAGATTCGTCAACTTTCGAGAAATCTTTTGCGCGCCAGCTTTACCGATGGTCAGCTCGACCGCGGCAAGATTGCCTCTCTTGTGCAATCGTTGATCGACAAGAAGCCGCGTCATTACGTCGATGTCCTTGAAAATTACAAACGGCTGATTCGCCTCGAGGCAGAAAAGCGGCACGCGCGGATAGAGAGCGCGAGCGAACTCAATTCCGATACGCGGGCGAAGGTCCTGGCGAACTTAAGCAAGAAGTACGGCAAAGACCTGAGCACGGAATTTGTCGTCAATCCTGAGCTTCTCGGCGGAATGCGCATCCGCATCGGGAGCGATGTGTGGGACGGCAGCGTGCGCAATCGGCTCGAACGTCTCCGGCAGCAACTTTAAACAACCAGAAATATGAGCAGCATACTCGAAGAGATTGAAACAAAGATCGCGGGCCTAAAAACATCGACAATGAAAAGCAATGTCGGTGTGGTGCGCGAAACCGGCGACGGTGTGGCGCGCATCGAAGGATTGAGCGACGTCATGCTCAACGAGATGATTGAATTCCCGAACGGCGTCTACGGGCTCGCCCTCAATCTTGAAGAGACCGAAGTGGGCGCGATCCTGCTCGGGGACAACACAAAAATCAAGGAAGGCGACGAAGCCAAGACCACCGGCAAACTTCTTCAAGTGCCGGTCGGAAAAGCTCTGCTCGGCCGCGTCGTGAATACGTTGGGCCAACCGCTGGACGACAAAGGCCCGGTCAAAAGCGAAACTTTTTATCCGCTGGAAAAGATCGCGCCGGGTGTGATCAAGCGGCAAAGCGTCAGCCAGCCTGTGCAAACCGGCA
>JBEEGY010000179.1:0-7826 GCA_041167145.1 Verrucomicrobiota bacterium | reverse complement strand
GTTTGCTGTTCCGATCACAGGCGTAACCGGTGCGACCGTAATTCCTGGGCCTGGTGGAACAGCGTCAATTGCTGGTAGTCCAAGCATTGCCGGCACTGAAGTCACCGTGAATTTGACCAATGTTAGTAACGCTCAAACGCTTAGTGTTAATTTGATCGGCGTGAACGACGGCACTGCTCTGCACGACGTTTCCATTCCCATGGGCGTCCTATTGGGCGACGTCAACGCCACTCGCCGAGTCGATTCGGCCGATGTCTTTAACGTGCGACAAACCACCCTTCAAGATGCGACGTCGACTAACTTCCGAATGGACGTGAATGCCAGCGGCCGGATCGATTCCTCAGATGTTTTCATAGTGCGCCAGCAAACTCTGACCGGACTCAAGTAGCGATTACATTATTTGCCGAGCGGGGTCGTGACATCCGTTCCGGGGGGCGGCGCAAACTCGAATGTCGATTCTGGAATTGGCGCGCGCGTGTGGTTCGAATAATTGGTCACGATGCGGTCGCCGTTGGGCTGCAGCATTTCCGTCCGCTCCACGAGCAAATCGTTGTTAACGCGAACTATTAGTCTCTCAAACATCCGTTTCATGGAAGGCGAACGCGGCGTGAGTTCGAGTTCATAGCCCGCCTGAGGCGGGTCGATCTTGTTCGCGACAATATGAAACGAGTTTTCGACGTTCTCGAGGTTGAGCGCGGTGTTGATTGTCGCAATCACAGAATCGAGCGGCGAACGTTTGCCCAGCGTATAGCGTTCGGCTGATTTGAAGTTCGGATAATAAATCCAGAGTTGCTGACCGTCACTCACGGTCACGCTCGGTGAGTTTCCTTTCACTTCGCGCTTGAATTTGTTCGGCGCCTGAAACCAAACCTTGCCCGCACTCACAATTGGTTTGTTCATCAACCGAATCGCCTTTTCCTCCCGGAAGTCCGCGTGCATTTGCGGCGAAGCGGCGCGTTTTTCTCGCACACGGGCGAGAAGATCTTTTACATCCGCCGATGAAAGCGGTTCAGCGTTGACGAGAGGACAAGAGACAAAACATAAAAGAAAAATGAAGGCAGGGACGGCCCGCTGGGCCGTGCGCAATCTTTGCACAGTACGATTTGCTCGAACGCCGCCGCGCGGCGTCCCTGCCATCTTAGAAAGCTTACACATCTGATTGATTGACTCGTCTCCCGCCTCGGCCTCGTCAACCTTTTCAAGGCTGATGTCTATGTCGCCCGGCTCCCGCCGGCTCCATTGTGGATCTTAGCCGTCCTTGTCTTCGCGCCAGTTCTTCGGCTCCGCGGCTGCGGCCGCGGGAAGCGTGAAGAAAATTGTGGCCATCAAACTCCAAAAGATGCCGATGGCGCAGACAATGCCAAGTCCGCTGAGCGACGGATTTTTGGCTACGCCCAATGAGCCGAAACCGCTGACTGCGGTCAACCCGGCAAGGAGCACCGGTTTGACTACGCCGGCGACATCGTGTTCGAGCTGGTCGGCTTTTTGCCAAACCAGCAGCACGTAGATTCCGTAGTCGACGCCGATGGCAAGAACGAGACGGAAAGCCAGAACATTGAGCAAGTTTAACGGCAGATTGAAGATTTTCATCGAGGCGATCATCGCGCCTACGGCAAACAAGAGCGTGAGCTCTTGAATGATCCAGAGTCGCCAGTCGCGGTACAATAAGGCCAGAAGGACCGCGTCGAAAATGGCCATCAGTCCGCTGATGATGAGCAGTTGCCGATGCGACCACGGTAACAGATCGGCCAGCGTATAACTCCATCCGGACAAAATCATCGGCACGTTATCGACCGGAAGATCGCGGCTCAATTCTTCGCGTTGTTCGTGCGTAGTGAGTGGTGCATTCGTTGTAGCAAATCCGGTTGTGAGAAGCGGATCTTGCGCAAAGTAGCGATCGATCAAAAACCACCAGCTTGACGATTTAGGAAGTTTGTCGCGCCAATGGGGAGACGGCACGTCTGGATCGACATAGCGTCGCAACTCGTCGAGCAAGGCGAAGGCCGGCCGGAACGAGTCGAGACTGAATCCTTCCGCATCGAGAGATTCCTCGAGCGACCGGCGCGTTTCGCTAAAATCAATTGCCCGCAAGCTTTCCCGGTTTTTTTGCATTCGCCGTGGTGAAAGGGCGAGTGCTGCTGGCGTGGAAAAGCTTTTGATCTTCCCAGCCGCTTGCAGCTCGCTCCAGTGCGCCGCCGTTTTTTGCCAGTCATCGTGCAACTCTTGCGCGTCACGCCCGTGGACAATGGCCAGGACCGGTTCCCAGCGCGCCGGCATTTTGTGCATGATGGCTCCGAGGGCCTGCCCGGCGCGGCTCTTTTTCGGTTCAAGCGAACGTGTGCTCGCATCGAAGGGCAGGGGAGGACGCGGTGAAAATCCGAACGCGGTCAGCAAAACAAAGATCGTGCTCGAAAGGACCAGGATGCGAGCGGGCCGTTGCACACTCCAGCGCACATATTTTTTCACGATCTCGAAAAGCCAATCGTGGCGAACGGTCGCCTGGCGCTCGCGCACGAAAAGAAACAGAATTGTGCACATGAAAAAGCCGGCGAAGAGAATGCCGATCGCGATGAGCACGCCGAGTTGGGAGAATCCAATCGACCCACTTAAAACCAGCGCGAGAAATCCGACGGCGGTGGTGAGCGCTCCGAAAAAAACGGCGCGTCCAAGTTTTGCGATTGAGGTGGCAATGGCTTGACCGTGCGGCTCTCCGTCCGCGCGCGCTTGTTGATAGCGTCCGAAAATGAGAATCGCAAAATCGACGCCCAGTCCAACGAGGATCGCGCAAAACCCGACCGTAACCATGTTTAACCGGCCGAAGATGAGAAGACCGAGCGCGAGCGCAACCAAACACGAAAGCAACAAGGCGAATCCCATTCCCAGGAGCGGCAGCCAGCGGCGAAACCCGACAAAGAAAATACTGCCCACCAACAGAACCGAACCCAGGAGCGTGGCAACAATGTCGTGGCGCATGCTCAACGAGATTTCGGCCACGTACGCCGCGCGGCCGGTCACTAACACCTGAAGCGGACCGCCCTCCCAGCCTTCGCGTGCCCGCGTGCGAAATTCTTCCACCTGTTGCATCAGGCGCTGACACTCAAAAGCATTGCCCGTTTCCTGGTTCGTGACGGCGAGGAAGAGCCGCATCGTTCGATCGGGGGAAGCCAGCGGTTGGTCTTCTTCAATGGCGTGGCCTTCAGCCAATGGCTTGAGCGCCGGCCCGAGCAATCCAAGCGGATCAAACTCCAGTTCAAACTGCGGGCGGGGCGAGCCCGCTTCGATTTGCTGATGCAAACGCTGCAAGCGCTCGCGCATTTTTGCCGGCTGCAAGATCGACATCGTCTTCTCGAACTCGGGCGGATCGAGATTCAGGAGCAGCGGCAATGCGATTGCTTGTAGATCGCGCACGCCCTCCGGCGTTTCCATGGGCGAACCGGCGAGGACGCGTGCGCACCATGTCTGTTGTCGTAAATGTTCGGCGAACTGCGGCGCGAACTCTTCCAGTTTGTCGACATCCCCCGGTTGACAGAGAAGCGCGAAAGTCAGCGCGCGCGTTTGTTCGAAATCGCGATTGTAAATCTTCAGCCCTTCGACCGAGCGAAAATTTTCCGGCAACATGTTGAGGACTTCGCTATCGAGCTCCAGGCGCGTGATCAGGATCGCGCTCGAGGCGACGACGAGCCCCGCCACCATCAGCCAGGCGACGGCGCGCCGTTGCGTTAAAAATTGCGCGATCGAATCGCTAATGCGCATAGATCAGGAACTGAAACGCTGATCGTCGCGTTTCAAAACGCTTTGGTCAAAACCGGAAAAGAAAAGTTTCCCCGCCGGCCACATGGCGCAGTTGTGGCCGATCTTGCGCATGAATGATTTTCTCACGCAACTCGAGCCAGCCGTGCAATTGTTTCGGCGCGCGATCAACCGGACCCGACCAACCCATGCGTGCGAGCGCGCCTTTTACTTCGGCGAAGGCTTCGCTCTGGCGAATGGTGAGCAGCGTCACCCCCGGTCCTTTAGAGAAGGTCAGTTCGAAGTCGCCATTTTTTGAAAATCGCACCAGCACTTCGCCGATGAGCGTCGTTTTTGCGGTGCGATACAAAAGCTGGCCGCTGCGTGTCCGCCAGTCGTTTGCAGGTTGCGCGAATTGATGTCGCGACGGTGTCGCGCAGCCCGTGAGATCGGCAATCGCGATCCCGATCGCAAAAGTGAAAATCAATTTGAGATGGGGGCGGTTCATGCGCTTTCGCAGAAATGCTTCAGCGGCGCAGGCCGAACCGCCCGCGCTTGTTATTTGCATCGGGCGATCGAGAGCCTGCCCTAAGCGAAAGTGGAACGGGTCAATCGCCCCTGCCTCCTTCGTCATGAAGTCGCGCCGACGGTCCGCATCGGGATTTCCCGGTCCGCCTTTTTCGGAACCAGTGAGAGGCGAGGAGAAAATGCGAAGAAGCGTTGTGCGCGCACGAAGAAATAGAAGAGCCACATCCGCCATTTAATGGCGAGACTCTCGCCTTCGTTGCCGGCGAGCACGGCGTTGACGGCGGCGGCAATCTGCATGGTGTCAGTCGGATTGAGAAACACTTCGAGGAATTCTTTCCCGCTGTACCACGAGTTTACGAACGTCAGGTACATATCCATGATGCGATTAACGCGCCGCGAATACCGCTTGAAAAGGCGCGGCTTAAGCGATTCGTCGCGGAGCACTTCATCAATAGTATCGGCGGCCTTTTCGGCTGACATGATTGCCAAAAAGACGCCGCTGCTGAAGACCGGGTCGATAAATCCGGCGGCGTCTCCGGCGAGCAACCAGCGATCGCCAAAAAGTCTGGCGTTGCGGTAGGAATAATCGCCCGCGGAATAAACCGGAGAGACGCGCTCCGCGTTCTTCATGCGTTCAAGCATCAACGGTTGCTCGGCGATGAATTTTGCCAGCGCAACCTCGGGCGCGAGTTTGGCCGCCCGAAAAGTCGCCGTGTCCATGACGACGCCAATGCTCGTGCGCGTGTCGGTCAGCGGAATCATCCAGAACCAGCGGTCGAGCCCACGCACCATCCGAATGAGAGTCGCGTCAATGCCAGGCAGACGATCGACATTTTCGTAATGCGCAAATACAGAAAATTTCTGCAGGTGATCGTATGTCTTTTTGAGATCGAAAAAATTCCCGACGATCGTTTGCCGGCCGCTGCAATCGAGCAGATAGCGCGCTTCAATCGCTGGGTGCGTTCCATCCGCCGTTTCGATATCGATCCTGGCGCGGTCGCCGTCGAAGGCGATGTTGGTGACGGTCGTTTCCTCGCGAACTTCGGCCCCATTCTCGCGCGAATGATCGAGCAGCAGCTTGTCGAACTCCGAGCGCGTGACTTGGTAAGCGCGATCGCGGCGCGAACGAAAACCGTCCTTGAAATAAAACCGCACGCCCTTCGACCCACAGGCCGCCACGATTTCCCCGCCAAATTTCGGGATAAAAGTACGGTCGAGTTTTTCGCGCACGCCCAGGCGGTCGAACGCCTGCGTGCTGAATGGCAGAAGCGATTCGCCGATGTGGAAGCGGGGAAACTTTTCGCGCTCCAGCACGATGACGCGGCGACCCGCGCGGGCGAGCAAAGTTGCGGCAGTGCTGCCGGCCGGGCCTCCTCCGATTATGGCGACGTCGTACATGTCGATCTTTGCGGCATCATGTTAGCAAATTCCTTGGGATTTGGTAGGGGCAGCGCACTGCGCTGTTCCGTGCGGGAGTGGCGGACGGACGCCCTAGTACGGCGCCCTACCGCGCTTGCGTCCGCGTAATCTGTGTTAGTCTGTGTGCATCTGCAGCTAGACTGATTGTTAAAGGAACCGATGAAATTGATCGACCGCAGTGTGAGTCGCGAGTTGTTGGTCAACGTGTTTTTTGCCATCGTCATGCTCAGCCTTGTCCTGATCGTGGGCAATATTTTTCGCAAGCTGCTCCCGCTGCTTGTGAACCACCACGTGCCGATGGAATATTTACTGGCGTTCATTGCCTATGTTCTCCCGTTCTCGCTCATCTTCACAATCCCGTGGGGATTGCTCACCGCCATTCTTCTTGTCTTTGGCCGGCTTTCCGCGGACAACGAATTAATTGCGCTTCGTTCAAACGGCGTCAGCATTACGCGCATTTGTCTTCCGCTGGCCACGATCGCCCTCGTCTGCACGGCGATTTGTTTTTGGCTCAACGTGCAAGTTGCCCCCGCCGCACAGGTCAAAATGCGCGGCATGATTTTCGATCTGGCCACCCGCGATCCCATGGCGCTCTTCGGCAGCGACCAGGTAATCGAGGAATTTCCCGGTCGAAAGATTTACGTGGGTAAGAAGGAAGGCAACACGCTCGAGAACATCATTGTGTTTGAGATCGACGAAAACTCGCTGCCTACGAAAGTAACCTACGCGCGCACCGGCAAACTCGAGACCGATCTGCCGAACAAGCGCATGCTCATGCATCTATACGACGCGCGTTACCAGCAACGGGATGAGAAGGCCCCGCTCGATCTGCGCAAAATCCGCGACGGAATTACGATGACCGAAGGGACGTTGCCGATCAGTCTGGAGGAACTTTACGAGCGGGAAAAAAAGCAGCCAAATCGTTCCGCCATGTCGATCCAGCAGTTGTACGAGCAATTGAAGAGCGAGAACGCACAGCAGCAAAGCACGAGCCGCACCGAGATTAACAAACGTTTCTCGTTTCCCTTCTCCTGTCTGGCCTTTGCGCTAATCGGCGTGCCGCTCGGCGTGACGGCGCATCGGCGGGAAACCTCAATCGGTTTCGCCATGGGATTGATCGTCGCCATCACCTATTTCGTTTTCGTTATTGTTGGCGACGCGTTGCGGGCCAAGCCACATTTCCACCCGGAGCTCTTCGTTTGGTTCCCGAACGTGCTTTTTCTCGTGCTCGGCGCCCTTTTGTTCCGGCGGTTGGCGCGCCAGTAAATCGGCGATCTGGCGTGTCGCCTCACCAAGGTCGCGTCGCTCAGCCTCCTGCGCGCCAAAGCGCTTCGGCGGCGGCGCGAGAGCGACGGCTACAGCTCTTAGCCGAGAAATCCGTGCAACCAGAGATACGCCGCCGTGGCGATGGCGCTCACCATTAGAAGCGCAGTCAGCAACTTCTTTTGCTTTAACTTGCTCGCATCGTGCGCAGACAAGGCGGTGGGTTCGGGAATGAGCGCGGCCAGCGTGTCCTGATACAGCCGGCGCTCCGCCACCGGCATTTCGCCAGGGCTGCTGTACTCGACGCCGTTGAAGATAATTTTTGCATTCAGTTTCGTGGCCAGCCTTGCTCCGGAACGGAGAAGGGCGGTTTCGCCGATGGCGCGCGTATACGCTTCTCTTATCTTGGCCGGCATTTCCTCCGCGCTGCCGTACTCTTTCCCGTTAACGCGAATCTTTGCCTTAAGATTGAATTTCATGGCTGGGGTAGGGTCCATTGCACAGGGAAATGAGCAATTTGCCTACCAACCTCGGGACGCGGTTAAGCCCCAGCTCCGGGCACCGAGGATATGTCGAAGTGGGCTGCAATTCTCCGCCGCACGAGTCCGTTGCTTCATCGCACCTCATCAGTGACGACGACAAATTTTTTCAATTTCGCCGAGCCGAAGTTGGTCGTGATGGCGACATCGGCTGCGTCGCGGCCAACCGCCATAAGAATGCGGCCGATACGCGGGATGTTGTGCCGCGCGTCAAAGATATGCCATTCGCCACCGAGATAAACTTCGAACCACGCGCTGAAATCCATTGGGTTCCCGTCCGGCGGCACGCCGATGTCGCCGAGATATCCGGTGACGTAACGCGCCGGAATATTCATGCATCGGCAAAAC
>JBEEGY010000178.1:0-4751 GCA_041167145.1 Verrucomicrobiota bacterium | reverse complement strand
GCCGGCACCGTCACCGGATATGGCAATCTTTACGGCAACCTGCTCGACTATGTCATTTCGGCGGCGCTCATCTTCTACATCCTGACGATCATCGGCATCTTCGTGCTGCGCCGAAAACGACCCGACGCCGAGCGTCCCTATAAAGCTTTCGGTTACCCGATCGTACCCGCTCTTTATATCGTCGGAGCGACCGTGATCCTCTTCGTGCTCTTTGTCTATCAGACGGCGACGACGTGGCCGGGCCTCATCATTGTGCTGACTGGCGTGCCGATTTATTTCCTCTGGCGGAAATCAAATGTGGGGACGCCGTCAGGCGACCAGCGTGCGTAGTGAAACCGAAACAACTGCGTAGAACAAATAGGTAACTCAAAAAAGGGAAGCGAACGCATGGCAAATCTATTCGCAAGGAAGCCTCTCGAGAGGCTGATGGAAGAGGCGCAGGAGGTCGGCGAACACAGCCTGAAGCGCTCGCTCGGGCCGGTAAACCTCGTGGCGCTCGGCATCGGGGGAATCATCGGCGCCGGCCTTTTTGTGCGCACCGCTGCCGCTATTGCTGATCGCGCGGGTCCATCGGTTGTGCTTGCGTTCATCGTCGCCGGCATCGGTTGCGCGTTTGCCGGTCTGTGTTACGCCGAATTCGCATCGCTAATTCCGGTGGCGGGCAGCGCCTACACCTATTCGTACGCGACGATGGGCGAGCTGGTCGCGTGGATCATCGGCTGGGATTTGATTCTCGAATACGCGGTCGCCGCATCGACCGTCGCCATTGCCTGGAGCGAATATGCGAATCGCGTGCTCGACTGGTTCGGGCTGCGGCTCCCGTACCAATGGACGCATTCGCCTTTCGAGCATGACCCGACCGGGATACATGGGATGATAAACATCCCGGCGGTTTTCATTCTCTTCCTGCTCACGCTCCTGCTTATCCGCGGCACGAAGGAATCGGCTTTCGTCAATGGTCTAATCGTTGTCTTGAAGGTGAGCATTGTATTGCTCTTCATCGGCATCGGGTGGGGATTCATAAATCCGGCGAACCACACACCGTTTATTCCGGCGGCGACTACTTACGTTACACCGCAAGGGATTACCCACGCCTACGGCGGAATCCTTGGCATTCTCGGGGCGGCAGGTGTCGTGTTTTTCGCTTACATCGGTTTCGACGCCGTCTCGACCGCAGCGCAGGAAGCGAGAAATCCGAAGCGCGACATGCCGATTGGCATTCTTGGATCGCTGGTCTTTTGCACTGTTCTCTACGTACTGTTCGCTTATGTGCTGAGCGGCGTTGCGTCGGTGCAGGACTTTCGCTCGGCTGGTCGTGAAGCCTCAGTCGCGTTCGCGATCACTAAGTACATGACCGGCTACGAGTGGCTATCGAAATCGGTTACGGTCGCGATCCTCGCCGGCTTTTCGTCGGTTATTCTCGTCATGTTGCTCGGGCAATCGCGCGTCTTCTTTTCAATGAGTCGCGACGGACTGGTGCCACGGGTTTTTTCCGATGTACACCCGCGTTTTAGAACGCCGTACAAATCGAACATGCTGTTCTTTGTTTTCACCGGCTTACTCGCGGCCTTCGTTCCAGCGGACGTCACCGGTGAAATGACCAGTATCGGAACGCTGTTCGCTTTCATCCTTGTCTGCGCAGGGATTTGGATCCTGCGGGTCCGGCGTCCTGATCTAGAACGAGGATTCCGCGTGCCGGCGGTACCGGTTGTCTCGACTCTCGGAATCATCGTCTGCGGCGCCATGATCTACGGACTCGGGTGGACCAATTGGATGCGGTTGATCGTTTGGCTCCTGATTGGTTTCGTCTTTTACTTCAGCTACGGGAAGCGTCACAGCCGCATCAACGCACCACCACCGGAAATGCCCGAGGGATTGAAGTTGAATCGGTAGATCGAATAACTGCCGACCGCTACCGCTTGGAAGTAGTTTTGATCGCGCAATCTATTGGCATAACCAGTCGTTTTTTTAAGGCGGAAGTTTTCGCCCGCCTCGTGATTGCTGTCTCGTTGGTTGCGACACCGTCCGCACTCGGCGCTGAACATGGACTGGCGATGTGGAGTCTGCGCGATGCGCAAGGGGGATGGAGCTACGTGATGACGAGCGATCGGACTGAGCCTCCCAACTGGACTGTGGACGAAGTTCTTCGGGGAACGAGGCTTGGTAGCGTTGATGCACTCGAACAGCACCTGCGTAAATTACCGCCGAATACGTACCTTATGTGGCGAGATCTTCCACCTAGTAAGATAGTGGTCTATCCGTCGCGACATGTAATCACGAGGATTATGACTCTTGCTAAGCGCCTAGGGTTACATTTGGAGGTCTGGCCAACTGTCGTCGATGAGTTTCCCGAAAAGGACGTCAACGCGGGAAAACGCTTCCGCTCGACAAGTGAAACGGTGCTTCATCGTAGCTCGACGAATGAGGAGCGTGTAATTCGGCGGCGCCTAGACCCGGCTGCTTCCACCAAACCCGCCCGCCGGGCTGCTCGATCCAAAACCAAGGATCGCTTCCATTCTTTTTTGCAAAGCATCGCGCTTGTCAGAATTGAGATAAGCGGTTCTGGCTGCGGTCAAGTCGGCGAGGGAAAGATTCATGGCCCGCAAAATCTCGCGTTCCTCCGCAGTGAGAGATTCTTCTTTCTCTGAAGCGCGATCTGGCAACCGAGTAATACTATCCATCAGTGAGCCGTCGCTCGAGGTGTGAAGCAGATCGACCATGCGCTGAAAGCTCAGATGAAAGGGAACCGTCACAACATCGACATCTACTTTCTCGGAGAGCGTTTCCGGCGGCATGACTACTTCGTCAGATGTCGCGATCGAACGCCATTCATTGGCCGGTCGATAATACCCGATCTCGACGCGATAAGCTCCGCCCGGCTGCATGACGAGTGCATAATAGCTCCCCAGCATCGGCTCGATGACACACTCAGATTCTTCCGTCCCGTCTTTTTTAACCCGCAAATAAACTTGCCGATCAAACGGTTCCGATTTCGCGAATTCCGAGGCCCAGTCGATATTCCAGTAGGTAAACAGCGTGCGTGAATCGCGCGGAATGGCAAAGAGGATCGGTTCGCCGTAAACGCGCGGCAATTGCGACAGTTCCGCGAAATCGGCGCCCCCTCCCCGATCTTCACTGAGGTAAGCCACCGGTCCGCCGGAAAGACGAAAACCGTTGTTCAGTGACGCTTGGTCGGTAGGGCGAGCTGGATCGTTTGCTGGCATCGGGATTGGGCTTGTACAACTTTACGCAAAAAATCAAAACGAAAAGATGAATCTCGCTATTTCGTGCCGAGATCGACAATGCAATTGATCCCCCGGAACCGAAGTTTGCCGGGCGAACCCGTTACGGCGAAGCTAGTCGCCCCGTTAATGAAAACTTGCGTCATTCTCAATCCGATCGCCGGCTCGGTTAAAGAGCTCGACGCCATTATCGGCCAGCTTCGCCGATTGCCTGGAGCGGAGATAAAGATGACATCACGAGCAGGCGATGCTTTGCGATTTGCAAAAGACCTCGCACGAAAAGGCCGTCCTTATATTATCGCGGCGGGCGGCGACGGAACGTTGAACGAAGTTATCAATGGTGTCGCAAGGCACGCTAAGGAAGTGCAAGTGGGACTTCTTCCCCTGGGGACGGGCAACGATTTCGCGCGCACGCTCGACCTGCCATTAACCGTCGAAGAGAACATCGATATCTTAATATCGCAGCACAGTAGGGCGATTGACCTCGTGCGGGTGAAGAGCGATCGCGTCCGCTATTTAGTCAATGTGTCAGCCGGAGGATTTAGTGGTTTGGTTGACGAAAAACTTACGCCGGAAATCAAACACACATGGGGCCCGCTTGCCTATGTGCGCAGCGCCGCGGCGGCGCTCTCGGAGTTGCACGGGTATCGCACGACCATCGTGCTCGATGATAAAGAGCGATTGTCGGTTGATCTCTACAATGTGATCGTCGCCAACGGCCGCTTTGTTGCCGGTGGATTGCCGGTGGCACCCGAGGCCGATCCGAGCGATGGATTGCTCGACCTCATTTTGATTTCCAAAAGCTCAAAGCCGGAGATTGTGCTTCTGGCCGCACAGATGCTTTTGGGGAAACATATTTCAAATAAAGCGGTTGTTTGCCGCCGCGCGGCAAAGATTTCCATACATTCGCGCCCCGGAATGTGGTTCAACGCCGATGGCGAATTAATCGGCAACGACCCGGCCGTTTTTCGAATCATACCGCGCGCCCTGCAATTTGTTGTGGCCAAGAAATGAAAAAGAAGATTGTCGATCTTGCCGAGATGGCGCGAATCGCGAAAAAAATGCGCGAAGCTGGGAAGAAATTGGTCGCGACAAATGGTTGTTTTGACTTGTTGCACGTCGGTCACGTGCGCTATTTGCAAGCTGCCCGCAATCTTGGTGATGCTCTAGCCGTGGGACTAAACGGTGACGGTTCGGTTCGCGATCTGAAAGGGCCAGGGCGTCCAATTAACAATGAAAACGATCGCGCCGAGGTTCTCGCGGCGCTGGAGTGCGTTGATTTTGTTGTGATCTTCCCGGAAATCCGCGCTACGCGATTTCTAGAAGCGGTAGCGCCACCGATTTACGTGAAGGGTGGCGATTATCGTTCCGACACGCTCGACGCTGAAGAACAATCGGTTCTCAAAAAGGTGGGCGCAGAGATTCGACTAATCCCATTCGAAGCCGGCTATTCAACGTCGGCTACAATCAAACAGTTAAAGAGCCATCTGAAATGAATCCGCTTGGGCT
>JBEEGY010000177.1:0-2549 GCA_041167145.1 Verrucomicrobiota bacterium | reverse complement strand
CAGACGACCAGTTTCTTGTAACCAAGATCGAAAAGTGAATGCAGGAGCGCGATGGAGTCGCGACCGCCGGAGACGCCGATCAGGTAGGAACGAGCTGGTGGGAAGTCGCGGTAGATTTTTTTTGGTTCGATCAATAGCATTGTTCTTCCGCGATTTAACGCCGCAAACGTTGACTCGCAATCTCCCGATTGCTCACCGCTTCCCAAGCGGCTATGCAGTCTATCCGGCGGCTCCCCAGCGCGCCGGATTCAATATTCAACCCGCCTTCGCAAGACTACGGCGTGGCTGGCACCGAACGTCCATAACCAATCGGTAGGGCGAGACTCTGTCGAGCCGACGAATCGGATTGACGGCTCCGCGGAGCGTCGCCCTACCAACATTGGAGGAGGATTTGACAATGAATGAACGTTCATTCATCTTGAGAACCTCATGGCACAGACCCAACTAGAAACCAGCCTGGATCGCCGGGCCCAAATTCTCGATGCGGCAATGGTTTGCTTCGCGAAACGTGGTTTCCATCAGGCCAGTATGCACGATATCAGCGCCGAAGCCGGGATCAGTGTCGGTCTGATCTACCGCTATTTCGAGAACAAGGAGGCCGTGATCTCGGCCATGGCGGATCGCCACAAAAAGGAGATCCAGGATGTCCTGGAGCGGGCGCGCCTCGCGCCGACCCTGCTCGAATCGCTCGAGATTTTGTTTACGGCACATTGTTGCGAGAATTCGCCCAATCTGCTTTCGGCGTTCGTGGTCGATCTTTACGCAGAGGCGGCGCGTAATCTGCAAATTGCGGAGTTGGTGCGCGATGTTTTACAAACGGCGATGGATGGCGTGACCGAGGTGATCGCGCGCTCGCCCGAGGCAAAAAACGCATCGCACGGTCTAACGCCGAATGAACAGGCCGAATTAATTTTTGCGGTCGCGCGCGGGATGTTGATGCGCGACGTTTTGCAACCACAGGAAATGACCGCTGCGGAACGGCGCGCACGGCAACTGGAAGTAACGCGAAGATTGTGGAGGCTGTTGTTCAAAATGGAGAGCGAACCGGCTTATGCATGACGTGGCCAAGCCAGAAATCGTCAAAGTGAAATCAACCCGAAAGATCGTGATCAAAGCGGCGCTCGCCGTGCTGGCGCTTTTTCTCGTTCTGGCGGGCATTAAAGCGTTGCAAATTTTCACCATGATTTCCGCGGGCAAGAAAATGGTGCCGCCGCCTGAGACAGTGACAAGCGCGGTGGTGCAGGAGCAGGATTGGGCACCGATCCTTTCATCGGTCGGTTCGATTTCGGCCGTGCAAGGCGCGGTAGTTTCGGCCGAGCTCGCCGGAACCGTGAGTGAAATTAAATTTCAAAACGGCGGCGTTGCAAAAAAAGGAGATGTCTTGATGAAACTCGACACATCTTCGGAAGCGGCGCAATTGCATTCGGCGGAAGCCGATTTGGAACTGGCGCGGGCCGATTTGTTGCGCACGCGCGACCTGGCGGCGCGCAAAGTTGTTTCGAAGGCCGAACTCGATGCCGGCGAATCGAAGTTTCAGCAAAAGCAGGGAATGGTCGACAACATGCGCTCGATGATCGGGAAAAAGGAGGTGCGCGCGCCTTTTGACGGGCAACTCGGGATTCGACAGGTCAATGTCGGGCAGTCGGTCGTTGCCGGTCAGCCGGTCGTCCCGCTGCAATCAATCGATCCGGTGTATGTCGATTTTGCCATGCCCCAACAGCGGCTGCCGCAATTAGCGCCCGGCGTGGAAGTGCGCGTGAAGAGCGACGCCATCGGCGGAAAGGATTTCGTCGGTAAGCTGACCGCGATCAATTCCACGGTCGATCCGGTGACGCGAAATGTTTCGCTGCAGGCAACCTTGGCAAATCCGGATGGCCTGATGCGCCCGGGGATGTTCGCGAAAGTCGATGTAATTTTGCCGGAGAAACATCCTGCCCTGGTGATTCCGGGAACGGCCGTCTCTTACGCGCCCTACGGTGATTCGGTTTTTGTGATCGAGAAAAAGAAAGACGAAAAAACGGGCAAGGAATCACAAGCGATCCGCCAGCAATTCGTGCGCGTAGGCGAAGCGCGCGGAGATTTCGTGTCGATCACGACGGGATTGAAAGCGGGCGAAACGGTGGTGGGAACTGGCGTCTTCAAATTGCGCAATGGACAAGCGGTCGTGATCAATAACGATCTGGCTCCAAAAGCGGAAGTGAATCCGAAGCCGGTGGATTCGTGATGCAAGATCGACAAGTGAACGTTCATCTTCAGATCTGGGGAGCGCACGCGCCCTCGCGTGCTGATTTCGGCGCCCTCGCCGGAATACTCCGGAATGGACGGGTCCAGAGAAGAAAAGTTCGCGATGGCGAGGGCGCCATCGCCAGCACGCGAGGCGCGTGCGCTCCCCGGATAAGATCGACATGTAGCAACGGCGGTCGCTCGCCGTTCGGTGATCGTGGACGCGCCCCGACAGCGAGGCGGCTACAGCACGTAACATGAAGTCTTTCACCGACCTTTTCATCAAGCGACCAGTACTCGCACTGGTCGTCAGCTTCGTCATTCTC
>JBEEGY010000176.1:0-2548 GCA_041167145.1 Verrucomicrobiota bacterium | reverse complement strand
GGTTGCGCGTTTTTTAACGTGCTCGTGCCGGTCGTGGAGTAACGTGTATGACCGACCGCTCGAGTCCCTTTCAGTTTCGCCAATTCTTCCTGTCCGAAAACCTGGGAGACCAGGCCCATGTCCTTGTGTTGAACAAACGTTTCGCCGGGGCCGTTGCTCGTCACGATTCCGGCGCTTTCCTGTCCGCGATGCTGCAATGCGAAAAGACCGTAGTAGGTCAGCACGGCTGCGTTCGGGTGACCGAACACGCCGAATAGCCCGCACTCGTGCTGCGGGAAGGCCTCTTGGTCAGCTAACTCGTCATGCATGGAGGGCATCGTACCGAATCATCCACCATTCACACCGCGAATCAATCGCGGCATTTATTATTATAGACTGGGAAGGCGTTCGGCAGAGGAATCGCTCTCGATCGCGCGCCGGATCGCACTAGACCATCCGTCGCAAAGATCGACAATCGGCCAGCGAAAATTTTCGTTGTTCGCGCGGATGCGGAGCTCGTCGCCGGTGACAGTTCCGACCTGTCGATGAGGCACGCCGCCTTCTTGCAAGATCGAGATCGTTCTTTCCAGGTTCTCAACGGCGACCGAAATAACGATGCGCGACTGAGATTCATTGAAAAGGATCTGATCGATGCGCAAATCGTGGGAACCAAGATCGACATTGGCACCGTAAAGACCGGTCGGATTGAAACAACTTTCGGCGAGTGCGACGGCCAGGCCGCCTTCGCTGCAATCGTGCGCGCTTTTCACCAGGCCTTCCCGAATCAATTCGCGCACTGCGTCCTGGACTTTGATTTCCTGGGCAAGATCGACATGCGGTGGCGGACCTTCCTTCCGTCCATGGCAAACCTTGAGGAAATGTGACCCGCCGAGTTCGTTTCCAATGTCACCAGCAAGAATGATCGCGTCGCCGGCGTGTTTGAACCATTGCGTGGTGATGTGCTTTTCGTTATCGATCAAACCGACCATGCCGACTGTCGGTGTCGGATCGACTACCCCGGCCGGGCTCTCATTATATAGAGAGACATTTCCGCCTGTTACGGGGGTGCCGAAGGCGCGGCAAGCTTCGGCGATTCCTTCGAC
Organism: Verrucomicrobiota bacterium; assembly: GCA_041167145.1. Lineage (GTDB taxonomy): Bacteria > Verrucomicrobiota > Verrucomicrobiia > Chthoniobacterales > UBA10450 > Palsa-1382. The sequence goes on along the minus strand of JBEEGY010000176.1, from coordinate 1,466 downwards.
CGCTTCGCGGAGCTGCCAGAAGTTCTCCGGCTTATAGGGATTGCCAAAGTTCAGATTGTCGGTGACAGCGAGCGGTTTTGCGCCTGAGCAGGTAAGGTTGCGCGCGGCTTCGGCGACAGCGGCTTTTCCGCCCTCCCGCGGATCGAGGGCGCAGTAGACCGAATTGCAATCGGTGGTCGCGGCCAAAATCTTGTTGGCATAACGGACGAAATAAACGGCCGCGTCCGATCCCGGTTTTACTAATGTGCCGGTGCGCACGGTGTGATCGTATTGGCGATAGACCCAGTTCTTTGATGCGATCGTCGGGTCGCAGAGCAACTGGCGCAAGGCGGAGTGATTGTCGATCGTGGCGAGAGTCGCGAGATCCAGCCTGGGAATGTTGGTTGGCGCTTTTGCTTCACGCGAATAGAGGGGCGCTTCTTCCGCGAGTGGCTTGGCGGGAATTTCCGCGGCTACGCTCCCATTATTGCGCACGCGCATCATGCCGTCGTCGGTGACGCGGCCGATCTCCGCGCAGGGCACGTCCCATTTATCGAAAATTTCACGCACCACATTTTCCTGACCGCGTTTGGCGATGATGAGCATTCGCTCCTGCGATTCACTGAGCAAAATTTCGTACGGCGTCATTCCCGTCTCGCGCTTCGGGACTTTGGCTAGATCGATCTCGATGCCGGTCCCGCCGCGGCTGGCCGTTTCGCAAGTCGAACAGGTGAGCCCGGCCGCTCCCATATCTTGAATTCCGGCGACGGCATCCCGCGCAAGAAGTTCAAGACACGCCTCGAGCAGCAGCTTTTCTTTGAACGGATCGCCGACCTGAACAGCGGGACGATCTTCTTTGGATTCTTCAGTGAGCTCACGAGAAGCGAATGCCGCGCCGGCCAGACCATCTCGACCAGTTTCCGCCCCGACGTAGAAAACAGGATTGCCCGTACCTCTGGCCGCGCCCCGCGCGAGCTGATCGTGTCGCAGCACGCCGAGGCAAAAAACATTTACGAGCGGATTGCCCTCGAAACTCTCGTCGAAATATATTTCGCCGCCGATAGTCGGGATGCCGATGCAATTGCCGTAATGCGCAATACCAGAGACGACACCAGTGAAAAGTCTTCGATTGGTCGCCACATTTGGAGTATCGCCGGTAATGGGACCGAAGCGGAGCGAGTTGAGACAAAACTCCGGCCGAGCGCCCATCGTGAAAATGTCGCGAATGATTCCGCCCACACCTGTGGCTGCGCCTTGGAACGGTTCGATCGCACTGGGGTGATTGTGGCTCTCCATTTTGAACGCTATCGCCCAACCGTCGCCGATATCGACGACGCCAGCGTTCTCTTCGCCGGCCTTGACGAGAATGTTTGGACCGGTTGTCGGAAACTTTTTCAGTTCTTTGCGCGAGTTCTTGTAAGAGCAGTGCTCGCTCCACATCACGGAGAAGATGCCGAGTTCAGTGAAATTTGGCTCGCGGCCGAGAA
>JBEEGY010000175.1:0-3307 GCA_041167145.1 Verrucomicrobiota bacterium | reverse complement strand
GTTCCTTTTGCACTTCGGGAAATTCGCCGACCCGATGTTTTTCGCAGGAGCAAATAATAACCACTGAAGCGCAGGCGAGAATAACGACGCACCGATGAAATCCCATAATGCGCAGGCACACTAATCAACGCTTCGGTCGGGGCGCAAGGCGGAAATGGTTGAAAGGTTGAGGGGTTGAGTTGTTGAGAAAGAATCCTCTTCGCGCCTACTGCTCAACTGCTCAACAACTCAACCAACAAGAGTTTATTGAAAGGCGCGTCCGCCGCATTACTATCATACGCGGTGGCCCGCAGTGTAAAAAACAGCGCCTGGAACGAAGTCTTCGCCCTCATTTTGCTCGGCGTTGGCACGTTGCTCTTTCTCGCGCTCATATCCTACAATCCAAAAGACCTTCCCGCTTGGATCCCGTGGAGCTATCTCTCGCCGCCGAATCGGCCCGTGCAAAATTTCATCGGCCCCTTCGGCGCCATCCTCGCCAGCATCTGCTATTTCATGATCGGCGCCGCGTCCTATCTGTTGGCCGCCATTCTCCTCGGTTTCGGTGCCGCCAAGCTATTTCACGCGAGTCTGCGCGTGGCGCGACGCATTCCGTGGATTGTTTTGTTTATTGCCTCGGGCGCGTGTTTGTTGCAATTGCAGGCGCGCCATTTCCAGGGTTGGCGCGCAGCCTTCAACATTTCTGGACCCGGCGGCTGGGTTGGTTACGTCTTCGGAAAAACTTTGCTGCTCAGTTCCATGGGCAAAGTCGGCTCACTCATTCTTCTCAGCGGCGTTTACGTGGCGTCGCTCATCCTCATGACTGGTCTCCGGCCAATTCACATCGTACGCGAGACGGTTGCGCTAATGGGCCGGGTCAGCGCAAAGTTGCACGATTGGCGGTTGCATCGACAACTGCGCAACTCCGATCTCAAAGGCCAGCTCGAGATCAGTCAGAAGGAGTTGAGCAAGCAGCGGCGCTCGATCGAGAAACAACTCAAGAAGAAAGGCGCGCCCGTGGCCGAACCGGCCTCCGCTTTCATCAATCCGGAAGAGCTGACCGGTCGTCCCAAGCCGAAAGTGGTCGATACCACCGCGCTGGATGAAACTCCGCGCCGAAAACCGTCGCTCGCTGAGCTTCGTGGCGGTTCGGATAAAAAGACCGCCGCTGGCCTGGCTACCCGGACTTGGAGTTCCGAAAATTACACACTCCCCGGACTGGATCTGCTCGACGAGTACGATCCGGAAGGTCGCACGGCGGCCGATCCCGCGGAGTTACAGCGCGTGCAGCAAACTTTGATCGACACGCTCGGTCAATTTGGAATCGCAGTCGCGGCCGGTGACATCACGAAAGGTCCCACGATTACGCGTTACGAAGTTTATCCGGCCAAAGGCGTGCGCGTAGACAAGATCGTCAGTCTGGAGCGCGACCTTGCACGCGCCACTCGCGCGGAGCGCATCAATATTCTCGCGCCAATTCCCGGCAAGGACACGGTTGGCATCGAGCTGGCCAACACGCGGAAGGTCACCGTCACGCTACGCGAGCTCTTGCAATCACAAGATTGGGAAGAAGCGAAGGCGCGCGCCAAACTGCCGCTCGCGTTAGGCAAGGATGTTTATGGCAAAACGATCATCGCCGATCTCGCGCAAATGCCGCATCTGCTCGTGGCCGGCACGACCGGCAGCGGCAAAAGCGTTTGCATCAACGCGCTCATCGCCAGCATGCTCTTTCGCTTCAACCCGGAGGAACTGCGCTTCATCATGATCGATCCGAAAGTGGTCGAGATGCAGATGTACAATTCGCTCCCCCATCTGGTCATCCCGGTCGTGACCGACCCCAAGAAGGTGTTGCTCGCGCTGCGCTGGTTGATCGACGAAATGGAAAAGCGTTACAAAGTTTTCGCGCGCGTCGGTGTGCGTAACATAACAAGCTTCAACGCGCGCCCTCCGAAAAAGAAAGATGTCGATCTTGATGAGGAGGGGGGCGTGTCGCCCGCAGATTCGCCCCGTGCGGCCGCCACTACGCCCATCACCGTTCCGCGCGAAGACGAACTCATCATCCCCAACAAAATGTCTTACATCGTCGTCATCATCGATGAACTCGCCGACCTCATGCAGACCGCGCCGGCCGATGTCGAAAGCGCGATTGCGCGCATTACCCAAATGGCGCGAGCGGCCGGAATTCACATTATTGTCGCCACGCAGACGCCGCGTGCGGACGTCATCACCGGTGTGATCAAGGCCAACATTCCGAGCCGGATTGCATTTCAAGTTGCGTCCAAGATCGACAGTCGCGTCATTCTCGACGAGAACGGCGCCGACCGTTTGCTCGGCCAGGGCGATATGCTTTATCTGCCGCCGAGCACTTCACGATTGGTCCGCGCGCAAGGTGTGCTCGTGACTGACGACGAAATCCGGCGCTTGGTCGAGTTTGTTTCCGCACAAAGCCCACCGGCTTTCGATCAAGCCATGCACGAGAAACTGCAATCGAGCGCGCCGCTCGAGGAAGACGTAACCGAGGAAGACGAAGAGCTGGTGGAAAAATGCATCGAGATCATTCGCCAGGAAAAGCGCGCTTCCACTTCGCTGTTGCAGCGCCGGCTCCGCCTCGGCTACACGCGGGCCGCGCGGATCGTTGATATTCTCGAGCAGCGCGGTATTTTGGGTCCCGGCGAAGGCGCGAAGCCGCGCGAGATTCTGGTCGACCTTGACGCGGCCGTTTAACCGGGATCAAACCATGTCCCTCGAAGGCCTCGGAAAACGACTCCAGGATGCGCGGATGAAGCGCGGCCTCACGCTTGATGAAGCCGCACGCATGACCAAAATCCGGCCCTCGCGTCTGGCCGAGATTGAAGCGGACGATTTCTCCAACTTCCCGAGCCTCGCCTACGTGAAAGGATTTCTCCTTATCTACGGAAAGTTTCTTGATGTGGATGTGTCCGATTTCATGGAGGCATTTGATAGCCCCGAGCAAGTCACGGTGGATGGATATTCCTATCTGCAGGACAACCCGGCGCCCAAGCCGGCGCGTCCGGCGGTGGTGCGAAGATCGACAAGTAATCGCACGTCGCTCATGCCTTTTTTTGTGGGCGTAATAATCATCGTGCTCGGGTTCTCGTTCATGAAATTTATCCTAAACGTTTTGCGGGTCGCGCCGCGTACCCCGCCCCAAGCTCAAACCCAAACCACGCAACCCGCGCCGACTGCAATCGCTACCGTGCCGCCGACCGTAGCGCCCACTCCGACGCCCGTGGCAGTGGCGACACCGCGACCGGCGCCGTCCGTGGAAAGCTCGCCCGCGAAAGTTGTGGCCGCGCCAACGGTCGCACCG